>CAZBYH010000250.1:0-2238 GCA_964496155.1 uncultured Methanoculleus sp. | reverse complement strand
CCGAGAGGTAGAAAAAGATACTCCCCAGAAGAGCGCCCACCATCTGCGCAACGATATATGCCGCAGCATCAATGGCAGGGAATCGCTTAGAGGCAAAGAGGGCAATAGTCACTGCCGGATTAATGTGAGCACCTGATACCCGGCCAAGGCCGTAGATAACCGCGGCAATCACAATACCGAAGGCGAGTCCAATAGCCAGCCAGTCCCCAAGCCCCCCCAGTGAACCGATCGTCAGCGACTGAAGAGGGCCGGATTCCCGTGCGGCAATCATCAGAGTTATCACTGCTGCTCCACAACCGAAGTAGACAAGGAGCATGGTCCCTACCAGTTCAGCCACAGAACGCTTCATGAGGGAGACCATTTCACTTGTCTCCTTTCAGTGCAAGAGAACACTCAGGACACAGGATCCGCGGGAGGCTGTGTTTAACCTTTTTTGCAGGGAACGGATATCCCCCTTCCCAGACGTCAGTATCCTCACGGATTGCATGATTCATACAGAGCCCCATCCCGCAGACGATACATACGGCTACAGCATCGGTATCTCTGCCTTCTTTTGCGCATACATAACACTTCATTTCACAAACACCTCATCCGGTCAGGTTTCTTCACGGACAAGGCAGGTGTGAAGGGGAAGACCCCTCACACTGCCTCACGGTACTCGCAATACTGGTGGCGGAAGTCCACAAGTGATGCGGATGCACAGTTCTTGCATGCACGCACCGGTGCTGCCGGCGTCTCTTTGTCAAGGGCGATGATATTGGTCATCAACGTCGCTGTCACCGGCTCAGAGGTGAGCAGGCACGGGAAGTCAGCAAGGCTCATCAATGCAGCAAACCGAACCGTCATCGCACACGCAGGGTAAACATACCGCTGCGGGTTGTTGATAACATCATTCGTGTAGATCGGAGTGAGATCAATTACGTGGCCAGCAACCGTTGGTCTCAGTTTATCATCGGTCCCTGCCTTAATCTTACGTGCCCGGTCAATGAGATTCCACCCACGGTAGACCATGTCCATGAAGTCGCAGTTGTGCAACTCTATTGCTGCGCTCCGGGTCGGGTAGAGCTGGACATAGTTGTGGAACCGGCGTGTCAGGAATTCAACAACAGCAGGTCCATTGAACCCGTCCATTTCTAAGAGCCATTCCGAGGCAGCGGCACCGCTGCCAGAGGCAAGCGAGGATACCTGCCAGGGATTTTTGAAATTTGGGATTGCAGCACGCAGAGAGTTATCCATCACCTGAGTAACTGCCTCGATTATTGCCATCACCATATCATCCTTGCACATGTTGTATGTCGACTGGGCAATGTGGTGGGCAATGTCGCCCACACAGTATGCAGGAATTGTTACGATGTTGGCATAGTGAACGTTATCATCAACCGCTGCTTTCACGAACGGTTCCATCTTTTTGCGGTAACTTCCCATGAACTTCCGTGGATCAAAGGAACTCATGCCGAGGCTATCCATCAGCTGGGCCTGTGCTTCAACGGGCGATTCATAGATGAATTGCAGCTGGGCGATCTCTTTCTCAACTGCCTCAGCAAGGGTGTCTCCGCCCTCAACGGACTTTGCAAAAACATCACCCACACCATATGAGGTGTTCATTCCCCATGACTTGGCTGCAAGGAGTGTCTTTTTGTGATCATCCGGAATGTCGGTCTTCTTGAGAACCTGGTTTACCACATTGCTGGTAGAGCCAGGAATCATAGCAAAGTCAACCACACAGGTTGGACCGTAGAATCCGGCATATCGGCGGGCGGACTCAAGGCCTATCATCGCGTTCATTTTGCCGATCTGTGCTATGAACGTCTCCATACTCTTGTTGAATTTCTCATCCTGTTCACGGAGAACCTCAAGCACCACCGGGGTCTGGTAATGCTCAACAAACGGATCATCTTCCGGACGCACGTAGTCCGTGATGGCTTTCATTGATTCATAGTGGGCATTCACCGACTGCACATGCAGGTCGATGACAGCCTTCGACTGATTATCAGCAACCGTCATCTTGTTGACGGCATCCACATACGGCTGTCCATCCGTCACTTTGAATTTTGTTCCACGCTTCTCTTTGAGGACATTAACATCGGCCCACTGAACGCCCATGGCCTCGTTAATCATTTTTTCATAAAAGTTTTTCATTTTTTTCACCTTCTCTAAGGTCTTCCGACCACAAGGCTCCATATGAGCATATTTCATATATATACATATGCCCGAATACGGTCTGTGCAGGATAGATAT
>CAZBYH010000249.1:0-2242 GCA_964496155.1 uncultured Methanoculleus sp. | reverse complement strand
TGCTTTCATCAGGGTGGTGATGGTCAACGACCACAATCGAAATATCGTATATCTTAGCCATCCGGTAGGACGGCTCATCCTCTTCCGTTGAGCCATTATCCATCATGACAATGAGCGGCAGCTTCTGGCCATACCGTGCGAAATCTTTCAGGGCGAAGTCAAGGTCACGGGTGATATCCTCAATCTCATAGAATGGCGCTTTTGAGGGAGCACGCTTGAACATGTGGCTCTCTGTGTCAAGATCGCCGCCATTCTCACGGATAAGGTAGGTAACAGCCCGTTCCACTGCGACTGCGGCAGTAATACCATCTGCATCTGCATGGTGGCGTAGCACAATCGGCTGGGCAGTAAAAACCGCCTTCCGGATAATTTTTGCAACCTTCTTCATCTCCGGTTTAAGGCGTTCCAACACCTCACTTTCAATCATGAACGGGGCATCTTCCGGTTCAGCGCGCAGATCAAGTGCCTCTGCAATACGTTTTTCCACACCCTCCCGTTCTTCACCGGAGAGAACCCGCATATTTGAAACCTCGATCTGAATGCGGTTGTTCCTAAGCATAACCTCACCCGAGACGGAAACCATGCCCCCTAGTTCAACTTCAGGGTATGCACGCACCCCTGCTTCAATGAACGCTGCAGCATCCTCAGATCCGGTTTCATCAACGATAGTGAATATGGTAGGCCCGGATGTCTGCTTAATCTGTGCAATCTCCGCTTCAAGGGTGACATGCCTGCCAACTTTGTTGGGAAGATCATTCAGCCGGATTGTTGAGAGTTTCTTTGTCACCATCTCTGTCTGGTACCTGGTAGGGACAATCTCCTCGAGATCAATGTTGCCGTTTTTGCGCACTTCCCGCACACGAACGAATACCGTCTCCCCTTCCTGATGACGGGTCTTCACATTTGATTTGTGTATCAGACCCTTAATCCGGTCATTTAAATACACGAATGTGCCAAAATCAGCGAACCCCTGCACACGCACAACATACACTTTGCCCTCTTCTACATCCCCCACATCACATGCGGAGGAGAGCTGATAAACCGTCATTTCTCCATTAGCCATTTTGTTTCACACTCTGATTCATTTGTTTTACCATTATTTTTGCATTCATGTTCGGTTACGTCCCACGGGAGAGATAATACAGACGACATTCTCCATCCCGGCGTCCTTTGGCGATGATAATATCTCCGGATCGTAACAGTTCATCCTTTCTCGGACGATATTTCCATTTATTCTCGTTTCGGATTGCAAGAACCACCATACCGGTCACGGTGCTCAGTGAAGCCTCTTTCAGACTTTTCCCAGCAAGTTCTGAACCCTCCTGAACTTCAATTCGTGAAATAACCTCATCCGACTCACGTACAATCTTCTTAAACACTGGCGGAATCTCGATATCCCGTATTATGACATCGATAATCGAACGTGCGGCTTTGGTAACATTATCCGCAAACGATGACATATACAGTAATCCGCGGAGGTACTCCACATTTGAGATCCGTTTCGCGGCTTCGAGAATCCAGAGATCCAGTTTATACCGCATGTCATCCATCCGGGTGCCAAGAGAGACCACTTCATCCGCTACTTCTCTGTTGTCAAAAAGAAGCGATGTATACGCCAGACCCACAGCAAGCTCAGAGGTATCCTTCATCTTGACAATCAGGCGAACCGCCCGGTCAAGGTCAGTCACAATACCTCCTTCGGGTGGCTCATCGTCTGGCGGAATCTCTGCTCCGCAGAGTTCATATAGCGGGATAATGCCATTTTCCGGTCCTTTTGCAATAAGGATATCTCCATCAAGAATCCGTGTCCTGTGATCCGGACCATAGATCCACGATACACCGCGACGGATGGCAATAACACGCATTCCCGTGCTGCTCTGGAGATTTTGCTCCCCTAAGGTAACCCCATCAATGGCGCTCTCTTTGGCAACAACCACACGTTCGGTAATCTCTTCGGCATCCGGCATTGCAAGCCTGAGTTTTGCAGGGAATTTCACATCCTTGAGAATGATGGTCGCAATTTCTGACGCAGAATTCGAAATTTTTTCAGCCGCTTCACTCACCTGCAGCATGCCGCTCATAGACTCAGCTTCTTCTACCCTCCGGGACCCGAGGATACTCTGAATCCGTGCCTGGTAAACAAGCTGGTTCATCTGTTCTTCAAGGGAAATAATTTCCCGGGCGATCTCACGGCTTTCAAAAAGTATCGCAGAATAAGCAAGATCAACCATCAGTTCTGAGA
>CAZBYH010000248.1:0-2253 GCA_964496155.1 uncultured Methanoculleus sp. | reverse complement strand
GACTGAGATCTTAAACCAGGAGGAGTGCGAAGCGGAGGCGGCACGGCTCGGGATCACGTATATCGATACCTGCGCCGGAAAGGGGAGGATCGGAGCACTCGGTTCAGTGCTCTGGGCAGACAAAGGCATTGAAGCAGCAGGGCTCTATGGCGAACATCTCTGACCCTTATTCCATCCGGTATCCGGAGATCTGCGCAGTCGCAAATGCTGATGGCACCATCGTTGAACTGATTGAAGAGTTTGCATGCATCGGCGGGGCGATGTGGACCGGCCACAATTACCAGAAAAGCCCTCTGGTGCAGTCGGTTCGTATGGTCGGCAACACCCAGCGATTCATGCTCTCTGCAGGAGAGGAAAAACTCGCTCTCGAAGGCTCCTACTTCCCGGCAGGCATTGCCGGGGTGGAAGTGACGGAAAATGAGATCGGCATCACCTACCGCGGCATGGGTGGGGGTGGTGTGGGTGCAACCGTCTGCCGGACAACCGCAGCAGGCGTCATTCGCTCAACAAGCGACCCCTGCGGCGGCGGACGGGAAGCGGGTGCCCGGATCTGGCTTCCCCGGCGTGAACGCGTCATCATCGGCGTGGATGACACCGATACCCCTGA
This sequence comes from uncultured Methanoculleus sp., assembly GCA_964496155.1. Lineage (GTDB taxonomy): Archaea > Halobacteriota > Methanomicrobia > Methanomicrobiales > Methanomicrobiaceae > Methanogenium. Next base: position 1,646 of record CAZBYH010000248.1, on the reverse strand, counting down.
GGAGGGAGCCACCTGGACCCTTGCCCACAACATTGCTGAGGCGGTGCAGACCCCCGAGACACGCTATCTCTCCCATACCATCGTCCAGCTCTTTCCGGTACCCTACCGAACCAAAAACTGCGTGGCCATAGCATGTGAGTTCGCTACCACCGAACCCGAGCAACTGGTGACGGCGTTTGAGGAGCTGCTCAGGGAATATACCCTCTCAAATGAGACCGGTATGGCCGTATTCCGCGGTTTTTCTCCGGATCCCCTCACAGAATATGGATGGAAGGTGAAACGCGGTGAAATCACCCGGGATGACCTGAATGTGATTCGTGAGCACATCGAAATCCGCCTGAACGGGCGGGGAATCATCGGTGCTGCAGCGGCTATACCGTTTGCAACCCGCTACAAAGAGGCATTGTCTATATGCACTGGGGAGACCTGAAAGCCCGGATTCTCGCATATGGAACTGTTTGCCCTGCGGGGGACTACCAGTTCCGTCCGGAGCAGTCTACCGCAGGCCCGGGGGCAGGCGGTAGCGGTTCCGTCTTTTTTAGCACATCTCATGGCCGTATCCGGCTTACCATCACTGAAGATTCGCCCCTCACCCTGACTGCGGATGCAGACGGTACTGCCCGTATTACCGGACCAGGGATTGACATGACCGGATGCATTGAAGAACCCGTATACCACTGCCCCCGTCAGGCATACATCACCCTCTCAGAAGGGTGCATCTTCTCCTGCCGCTACTGTTCGGTGCCCACTCTCGCGGGACGCATCAAGACCGCAGAGGAGGTCACTGCCATGATTGCAGCAGTGGCAGATGATATTGATGCAATATCCCTCACGAGCGGAGTCATTGGTTCTGTTGAAGAGGACGAAAAGCGAGCCATTGCTGTGGTGCGTGCAGTGACAGGTTTTGGCATTCCAATCGGCGTCTCTATCTATCCCCTGCCGGAGACCCCGCAGCGGCTCAAAGACGCCGGGGCCTGTGAAGTGAAATTCAATATCGAGGCGGCAACACCGGCCCTCTTCCATAAAATGTGCCCCGGACTGGACTATGAAGGCATCTGGGCGATATTAGAAGAATCAGTCTATGTTTTTGGCAGAAACCGGGTCTTCTCTAACGTGATCCTCGGTCTGGGAGAGACAGATGCCGAGATCGAGGCATGCATTTGCCGCCTGACAGAGATCGGCGTGATACCGGTGATCCGCCCCCTAAACCCTACACCTGAGTTGCCGGGACTTCCTCGGCCATCTGCAAACCGCATCCTCGGGATGGCAGAATTTGCTGCCAGAGAACTGAAAAAAGCCGACCTTGACCCCAGACAGGCAAAGACGATGTGCACACTCTGCGGCGGATGTGACCTTGTGGCAGGAAAGGATGTTGTGAACCACACCACCCTGCAGCACGACAGCATTGGAGAGGGCACCGGAGAGGCATGCCTCACTGCCGCACTCAAAACGGCAGCAGACCGTATCTACACCGTACCGGGATATCCCATCACCTCCCTTGGGGCAGCCTGCAATGCAGTCTCCACCGTAAATGAGAAAGTGGCCCTTGAGTACGCACTTGGAGATGCAGTCTCCGGGCGGAGGGCCTGTGTTATTCTAAAAAACGTCGGTCTGAACGCCTGCATGGATCCCCTGATGAACGCCGC
>CAZBYH010000247.1:0-2255 GCA_964496155.1 uncultured Methanoculleus sp. | reverse complement strand
CCAAAAAGATGGTCAATATTAAAAGATTGTTTGAAGGGGACCTGACCAGTTACAAGAATGTTATGATTTCCAGCACATGAGAACGACAGGGACAAATCCCCTCATTATGGAATAAATACCCCAAAACCAGTTTACTGAGTAGATGATGCCTAAAGGTGAATCATTTCGATACGATAAAAGTGTATCAAAGTAATGGAAAGATATGGATAGTATCTGTAAGGTAATCTGCATCCTATGTGGCATGACACTCATACTTGCAATTCCGGTTGGTGCATGGACATCAGGCGTTGATATAACGACAGGCCAGACAACCTATAATCTGTTGTATGGAGTAGAACCAAATACAACAGCAGAATTTGATATCGGTTTTGACACCATTGTGCCACCCCCCGCGCCAGGTATGAATAAATATGCATATTTTGTGACAACAGGAACCTTCCGGGAACTGAGTAAAGATATCCGACCGGAAACGGGATGGCAGATATATTTGATATCTGATGAGAATATTTCTATCACCTGGGATCAGCCGCCCGTTCCTCTCAGCATCACCGCGATAACCATGACAGAAAACGATGCAACCTCCCAGCAGGTGCCAGACATGATTACAGAACAGAGCCTTTCGTTGGAATCAGGGACACATATCGTTACGATCACTGCGCCAACAAGCAGCGGTGGCAGTGGGGGTAGTAGTGGCAGTGGGAGTTCAGGGCAGTCAAATGATGTCACGTATCGTCCACCTGCGGTGGAAACCGAAACATACACCCCTGCACCAGCCAATACACCAGCAACATCGACTGCTGTCCCCAATATTTTACCAACAGGCAGTCCCGTTGATGCAGAGACGGTAGCGTCCTCAGACGGAGCAATCGGAGAAGGTGGCGGTGTGGTAACGGTGGCTATACCGAAAAATACGAAATCATTACCCACTCAGTCACCAATTTCGGTTGCAATTCCCCTTGCAGGTCTGGGAATTTTTTTGATTGTGTGTTTAAAAAAGCAATAGGTTTAAGCTAGGAAAAGACACTCATTTTTAAAGTATGATTTGTTCATGAGGGCATGGTGAAAATATATATGATAAAAAAATTATTGATTTTCCTGATTGCACTGGTACTTCTCACCGTGCCAGCTGTAGCAGAGGAGATAAACTGGAGTTATACCATTACATCCAGTCTGCAGACCGTGACGGAGGGGCTCCCTTTTGGGTGTAATCTTGTAACAACAGATTATATTGATATAGGATATGACCTGCCTGCCCCACCGAATGCAATGGGACAGACGGGGTATGCTGTATACCAAATCTATGAATCTGAGGGAGTATTTAGCGAAGGTAAATTCGTTCAGTCGCTTAACTCACCCCTAACCTCAGATAATGATGAAAGTGTCTTTTTTCTGAAACTGTGTCCGGACATCGAAGATCCGGCGACACCTTTTTCCATCGCATGGGATCCGGTTGCCGATGCAAACCTTCCAGACACCATCACATCAATTACCCTAGTTAATCTCTCTGATACGAGGGAAACCTATAATCTGCTCGAAGCGGGGAGTGCAACAGGTACCGGATATAAGAAACCACAGCCAAACATTATCGTTCCAATATCGCGCACATACTCCATCACGGTCACGTACAAAGTTCTCCCTGTTGCATCCTTTACAACAGATGTTACTACAGGGGTCGCTCCCCTGACAGTTCAGTTCACCGACACCTCCACCTGCTCACCTACCCGCTGGAGTTGGACCTTCGGCGATGGCGCAACCTCACCGGTGCAGAATCCAACTCACAAATACACGTCACCCGGCAACTATACGGTCACACTCTCGGTAGAAGGGGGCAAGAATATCTGTACGAAACCTGAGTTAATTAAGATCACTCCGGTTCTCTTTGGCGATGCTAATAATAACAATGAGGTGAACCAGGCAGATACCCTGCATGTGCTTAAAGAGGTTGTTGGAATTATAGACAAACCCCTAAAAAATACTGAAATATTTGAGAAGACAGATGTCAGCAGAAATGGTGTCATCGATGTTGGTGATGCGATGTTTATCGCGCAATATAATGTGGGTCTGCGTGGTCCGTGGTTTGAATTGTTGTAATACCTGCCACCTCTCATTTTTTATCTACATTTTCATTCACATTTGATTGCCAACTTGAATGAAACGGACAAGAAGAATCAATTCCGCAAAATTGGCAATATACAATTGTTTATTAAATTATGCGCCACAAATGCACTAAATATAAAATTAACACAACAGACAGT
>CAZBYH010000246.1:0-2266 GCA_964496155.1 uncultured Methanoculleus sp. | reverse complement strand
CTGATTTTTTTACGACATCCTGAGACAGATCGGGCACGGTAACTTTCATCGCATTAAATTGTGCTTTTTTATCGTTTGTAAGTGTAGAAAAATAATCAGGATCGTAAACTTCCAGATATTCTCCTGCACTTAATTCTTTTCCGCCCATTTCATTGAGAAAGGCTGTAGTATCTGCACTTACTGGCACCATTACCATACTCGCCAGTAGCATTGTCAGGACCGCGGAAAGAACCCGCATTCGAATTTTTGTTTTCATGTTTTTCCTCCAATTTTTTCCAGCCCCTGGAGGCAAAAATGGCGAAACTTTCAAGTAATGGTAAGGTCAACGCAGTCTTGCCTCTGGGCACACGTAGGGTTCAGCCGTTCTTGATCGGTTCAGGTGGACCCTGTGCAGCATCTTTTCGGTGCCACACACCAGACCTTCGACCTTGCTTTACTAATGTTTTATGGCCCAATCGTTTACACATAAGTCTCTGGGCGAATATTGCCCATGCCATATCAATCGTTCACAAGACCGGAGAATTCCTTCGATATTGATGAACCATAGGAGGGGTAAAGAAAAAGAATCGTTGTTTGGTTATATACCATTATTACTCTGCGATTTTTTTGATCAAACACCCAGACATTACCTGATAATTTATCATCCGCCTGATGATAATCCTGAGGAAGAGGTCCCGAAACCGAACCTGAAATCCACCATTTAGCTCCACAACGTCCATCAAGTGTTCGACCCGTTTTATCATCAACTACAATGTAGAATGACAATCCCTCCTTTTTGAACTCTACTTCGGCATATCTCCGATTCGGGTCGTAATCATCAGTTTCTTCGGAAACCGCGGTGATGTTCCAGCCATTTTCGAGCAGGACTCCGGTCCGTGGATCGCTGAGGAGAATCGTGATAACCGACGTGACGTTCGCCGTGAAGTTACCAGGATCCCGTACTTCGATCTGCGAGACATTGACAGGGAGAGACATATTTGCGTTTCCGTAGTACAGGATCGTGGCGGGGGTTTCATTCACCAACAGCTCTCCGGTGGTGCTTTTGGTATCGGTGCACCCAGACCCAATCAAAAGAAGAACAAGGACGCAAAAAATAGGGATTGGTGTTTTCATCATTTCATCACATCAGTTGTATGTGTTGAGCCGTACCCGTGTCGGATCCTGGATAATATCCACCCAGCAATACCGCATAATTTCGGCGGGGACATAGGATGAATAACACGGTTCAAGATTGACACTCATGGATGTCCCATAGCTCTTGTACACCATATCGTAAAAGAGCGTGTCGCCGGGCACATCATTGTTGTCATCGATATTCCAGCCTTCAAGGACGCAGGAAACAAGGCAATTGTTCTGTGGTACCATACAATTCGTTGACAATGAACTGTACTGCCCTGAGGTTAAATCATAGAGTGTAACAGACCATAGTTGTAAAGAACTGCTCCAATAGATACGTCCCTTCATCGAATGACCAGTATTTGAGGTAAACAGAGGCCCAATAAAGTCATCATTGCCATTTGTATGACATGCCCATGCCTGTCCCTCCCATCGGCTTGTTGATCCATTATAGCCCAACACAGGTTGTAATAAATATGTCTTCGATCCTGCAACCCCCCGTATACCATTAAAGAGGTATATTCTCTCATTGCTCCCAAGCGAAGGCGGGCTGGACGGAACCGTCCAGTATGCTATATACTCAGTGATGGAATTCAGGTAATCTTCTGCTGATTCTACCCAGTCATGACCAATCCAGTCCGTTAAAGACTCTATTTTTCGATCCGCTGATGAATTTTCCTCGATGACAAGAAGAATGAGCTCTTCGTCAGAGTCAAGAACAAAGATCTGATTCTCACGATAGTATATCCTTGAATCATTTGGTAGTTGGTGCACTCTTGTGGAGGGCTTCTCAATACCGGCAGGTGTGGGGACCTTTTCTGATAGTTCGTCGTTGAGGGAAAGCAGTTGGATGCCATCCCGATCGAATACAAGTGTCGTTCCATCAGCCACGTGGACGATGATCGAACCGGACGGAATCCCATATGTACTGCGCTCAGTTTCACCCAGTTCCAACTGCGGGCTCAACACCCCGGATATTGCGATCGTATCAATTGATCTGTCCACATTCAGTTCAGGGATAACATACTGATCAAAATCGATCCCTGCACCGGCCTGTTCTTCTGCACTCACCGCCGGCACTACAACCACGCTCACCAACAGCACTGCCAGGAGGACGGAAAGGGCCCGCATTCGAATTTTTGTTTTCATG
>CAZBYH010000245.1:0-2286 GCA_964496155.1 uncultured Methanoculleus sp. | reverse complement strand
TCACGGCTTTCAAAAAGTATCGCAGAATAAGCAAGATCAACCATCAGTTCTGAGATGTCGGTCATCTCAACCAATACATCTTTAAAACTGACCGGTCGGTACTCAAAATCACTCATGGGCGTATAGTCCTTTCATGATACATTTGTCGTATCTAACATTATCGTATATCTTTATATGAGTATATTAATAACGCCGACCAGGATAATCGCGCCAACCAGATCAACAATACTCGTGACCACCGGAATACCAAAATTATCCGGGTCCAGCCCATACCGAAATGAGAGTCCTGCAGTTACGTAGGCAATGACGTTCACAATGGTTAGCACCAAAAACCCGGATATAGTGCATATACTCATCAGTTCAAACAGACCCGGAGAGGAAATACCCATCAGCTGTGATGCAGATTGAGCAATCAGACCAATAAGGGGGAAGAGTAACAGGGCATACAGATACGTTCCACCAAACTGCTCGAATACCGCCCGTTGAGGTCGGATCGTTGCATCAATTTCACCCATATGCATGCCGGTCCCAAGACGGGAACACAAAATCCCCGCGATGGAGCCACAAAGACCAGTAAACGGCGGGATGATAATGAGGAATACCGCAAATTCAATCATTTGCTCAATATCAAAAGCGTACGTCAACCCGGCGAGGGTACCAATAAAGGAAAGGATCAAAAGAAGCGGTAACATCTCCCGATTTATTTCAAAGACAGGTTCATCAAGATATACCGAATAGATCAGAGATGCAACGCTCAGGATGAGAACGATACCAAAGAGGATATAGAGAACAACGGGCGCAACAGTGATGATAAAAAGGGTAGTCAGAATGAGAAATGGCAGGGTGACAATGTCACCGGCCGTTGTCACGGTAGGCGCTGCAATCATATCCAGATCCAGCCCGTATCGGTAACTCAGGAGCACTATACCAAGCGTAATGCCCATGACAACAATTCCCGACCCAACCGCAGAGATAACCGATATCACCACGTAATCGAAGACGCTGAGACCTCCAATACCAAAGATGAAACAGATACCTGCGACAATCAGGCCCAGACAGAATCCAATGATCACCGTTGTCAGAAGTGATGCACGAATATTTGATCCCAGGACAGAATCACGGGAAAAATCCACTTCAAATGCACCCAGATGCATTGACGATGAGAGACGGGACGCAAGCACTCCCGAGATGTTGCCCCGCAAGTTAATGGACGGGGGCACCATAATCATCAGTCCGGGTAACAGGGCAATGACGTCACTTGCGGATCCAAGAAAAATACCCGCGGCACTTCCTGCAAATGCACAGACCAAAAGAGCGGCAAACCCAGTTAAAAACAGACGGGTCGGGTCGGATATCTTCAGTTGTAACGTCATCACCATCTCCCATCATTTCTATTCAGCCCCGGTATGGAATCTCAATTGTCTCAAGATCATCAGGTGCAACCACCTTTCCGGCATAGTTTTTCTTTGCATCCTCTATATGAGTTGTTGTATTGGTATACCGTGAACTGATATGAACGAGTGCGAGGCGGGCAGCATCAATCTGGGTTGCAACCATTCCTGCCTCTCCTGCAGTTGAGTGATACACCTCAGGCGCACGTTCTGCTTCACTCTCATCAAAGGTAGCATCATGAATTAAAAGATCTGCATCTTTGCCATAGGAAAACCAAGAGTGCACATTTGGCCGGGTGTCACCGGTGTAGATAACTTTTCTGCCGGGACGCGGGGGCCCGACCACCTGATCTGCAGATACGACAGCCTCGTGTCCATCAATTTCGACGGTGACATCCTCTCCGCGCTGGAGTTTTCCAAAAAGGCGGCCTTCCGGTACACCAAGACGGATTGCCTCCTCGCGGTCAAACCTGCCAGGACGTGCGTCCTCTTCAAGGATGTATCCCAGCCCGGGAATTCCGTGCTGAGCGGAGAACGCGCGGACATGATATCCGTTAAATGGCACCACATCTCCATGTTCCAGGGTCCTGGGTTCAATCCGAAATCCCGGGGGTTTCTTTGCAAGTGCCAGAACGCCTTCAACAAATCCATTCACCCAGCGGGGCCCATAGATGACAAGAGGTTCTGTTCTGCCCATAAACGAAAGCGTGTGAATCAGACCGGGAACACCCAGATAATGGTCTGCATGCCAGTGAGTGATAAAAATAGCATCGACCGTGAAGCCGGTTCGTGCCCGCATCATCTGCTGCTGCGCTCCCTCACCGCAGTCGAAGAGCAGGGTATCTGACCCCCGCCGGATCATAATGCATGCCGGATTCCGGTACGGGGTAGGGAG
>CAZBYH010000244.1:0-2311 GCA_964496155.1 uncultured Methanoculleus sp. | reverse complement strand
AAAACGATATCTGCTGATTTTGCGGTCCATATTCCCTATGAAGTTCTCATAAACCGGTCTGTGAATCCTGCATACCGGATTGATCCGCAGTCAGAACAACTCAAAATTATTCTATCTAATATGTATTCTCACCTGAACTCGTCAGACATAATCGAGGATAATTTTACCTTCACTAAGGTGGAAATTTACAAGCCGGTGGGCGGTGGCGTTTCGATTCCTCTTCTGGGTTCGGGGGAGTTTGATAATAACACCTATTCCCTGACTGTTGATGGAGCACGGTATCCAGCAAACTTAAGCGGTTATCATGGGAAAATCGGCAATTCAACGATTTTAATGGACCTGCACCCACCATTGAAATTTACCGAAGAGATCACGAGTTCCCTGAATGTGAACTTCACGTTCTCCTATGGGTTTAATGATGTCCTTGCCGATCATCAATACCTAACGGGAATACACCAATATGATTACAATCCCGACAACGTGACACAACCTGCACTTAAAGACGCTGTGATGGAGGTGGCAATATGGTAATGAATGACGAGGGTCAGCTCTACACGATTGAGGGTGTCACCGCAGGGGTAATCATGCTCGTGACGGCGTTTACGATATTTAATTCCGGCATTGTGTATACTCCCGGGGATGCCCATATCTCGGATATGCAAATACAGCAGCTGGGGTATGATGCCCTGTTGATGATGGATACTCCGGATAAGTTCTCACCTCTCAAGGAGAGTGATCTTGCAACGTTTATCCGGACCAATAATGCGGCAGATTTTGACGCCAACTTTACTTCTTATCTGAATGCAAATACCGGTGCTACTGAAATTGTGGACAGTCTGGAATACAATGCTACGGTTTATAGCAGGGTTGCATCTGGCACAGGAGGGACGGTTCATCCCCATGCATTCAGCCATTCAACAAACAGTAGAATTAGTCAACTGACCCGCGAACCAGCGATCAGTGTGACACGGTATGTCTGGATATCTATGCCAAATTCTGTACCAGGATATGACTCGGGTAACCAACTGGTTCTTCTGGAGGTGCTCATATGGAGACGTTAAACGACGACGGACAATGGATTGTGATGATGGGTTTTCTCGTGGCACTCGGCATGTTCATGCTTGCCATCGTGATCAGTCAGACACCGCTTGTCGGTCAGACAACAGCTGAGTCGGTGATTGAATTCCCAAAAAATGAGGTGCAGGACCTGCGGGGCAAACTGGTATCGATGACGAGTACACTGCCAGATGAAGCTAATCCTGTTACCCTTCAAAAACGTTTCCGCGAAGATATTGCACTGCTCTCGATGTCGCGGAATAACGCGATTGCAAACTATTCCGTTGATGGATCGAATTGGGCGGTAAACGGCACGTATCAGGATATATTCTATTCCTATCACAAAATTATCATCCATTACAACAACGGCATCACCGAATACGATGAGGTTCTGCTGCTACCGGGGAAGAGGTAAGAGAAATGAAAAAGATGTTCAGAGATCTGGATGATGACGGCGTCTCAACGATGACAGAATATCTCACAATCACGTCGGTGCTGGTCGCTATGTTTGTCGTCATGATGTTTGTTGTGAACGCGACCCTGATTGAAGGACCGGCTGACACGCTCAAATATCACTCATATGTGGATATAGGAAACGGCGTGAGTGTGCGTATGGTTGACCTCTATGCCATTGCGCCAGGGGACGGGACCATCCGGACACACTTCGATCTTCCGGATGACGTGGCAGGAGATGAGTATGAGGTGGTGCTGAAGGGTAGTGGAGGAAACCAGTTTATCAGAGTAACAGATGGATCTGTTCTCGCAGAAGTGGCAATATCGGGTATAGGTGCCACGCGAGGCGTCACTGGCAGAACCACCGGAAGTGGATACAACCTTATTACCTATAACTCTTCAGGGGTGTGAATTTCAATGTTAACAGATATACGAAGAGATGAATCGGGGGTTTCTGAAGCGATTGGATTTATTCTGGTGTTTACGATCGTGATACTGGGGATTTCAATTGTGACACTCTACGGATACCCGGTGCTTGCAGATGCAAGAATCAGTTCAGATGAAAAGATCATGGAGCAGAATATGATCGTGCTCCAAAATGACATCAAAATTCTGACCAGAAACAATGTGCCGTACCGTGACACGACCATCGGGGTTTCAGGTGGCAGCATTTTTGTGACCAATTCGACAGAAGCAGAGAGCAAAGCCGGCAGTGAACATTTCAATATCACGTTTGATAAAACGGGTGGGGGTACAGATATTAGAACATATTATCCGGGTTCGCTGGAATTTGTCTCTGATG
>CAZBYH010000243.1:0-2326 GCA_964496155.1 uncultured Methanoculleus sp. | reverse complement strand
TGACCAGATTGTCTATGAGCTTTATGGCCTTACCGAAGAAGAGATTGCGATTGTGAAGGGGACGGGGTAACCACTCACTCCTTCCGTTTCTCTGACGTGTTGCCTGCACCATACCCGGCATACAGCATCGCCTCACGAAATACGATTATGAGCGTCTCTTTTCCCACATACCGTTTTTTCTCATCCCCTGATTGCATGCCCTTGGCTGCCTCGATTATTAATGTATTGAGCAGACGTTCCCTGAACGTCTCATCGTCAAAGCAAACACGGATAAGTTTTATGATATCATCTTTGTTAATATCAGACGCCTCTTTGATTTTCCGTAAATCCGGCGCCCATCCCTTCGCATTGGAGAGCTTGGTCTGGCATTGATGGCAGTAGTTTGCATCATCCGGACATTTTGTATGACAATTAAAACAGATCTGCATACATTACCTTTACCCGATGTAAAAAATAGTTCCTTCACCGCAGGGTTCTGGAAATGGGGGTAGATAGAGCAATCCCATCACCAAAGCGTGTCGTTTCTGCACAGCAATAAATATCAGAGGTGTGAGCCACCATATGAAAGAACCTCAGAATACCAAAAGAATACCACCGATCCATAGTGTACTCATAGGAGAGTATATTGAATGTTGTAGCCATATTCCGGCGTGCTCTGGGTAAATTAACCGGCGTTAACGATGGGGTATCAATAACAATACTTTATGGAGAAATTAAATGACATTCGAAACAGAATTCGTATCAGATGATCAGGTTCAGGACACTGCTCCTACGGAGGGATCCTGAATAATCGGCCCAACACACGGGCATCTGTGAGAAAACAGGTGATGATGTATTTGAACAGGATTCGTCCGAGAGAATCTCACATCACCGCCCCCCTCAAGCAGAGGTCCCAAAAAAAATTAGTGCCGGAGTATTAATACAACGGCGAAAATGCAGACAATCATGCCCAGAGGGAACACCATAAATGGGAATTCCGGGACAGATGGAGGGGGAGTGGTCGGTACTTCAGTCGGTACTTCTGTAGGTACCTCTGTCGGTGTTGGGCCCACACACTCCATTACATTGAGATATGCCTGGCCAACGGCGACAGTCATCTCTCCTGCAATCGGGTCAGTATACCTGATTTGAGCAGCTGTCAGATTATCAACCGGCAACATTGTTCCTAATACATCTGAACCAACAGTAAAGGTGACAACAAAGGTTTCAGACGCATCAAGACGGTCATTGGTATTTCCAACATACCGGGCAACATTCGTCCAGGTCATCGTCGTCGTCCCATCTCCATTCTCTACCACTGAGTCAGGGGTAATCGAGAAGTCACCTTCTGCCACAATGTATGACTCCGTTACTTCAATCAGATCCACATTATACGGTGCCGTGCTTGCAACCCCGGTGTATACTGCTGCAAAGATGGCATCAAGGTTTGATGCTTCCGGACTCGGGAAATACAACCCTCCGGTTACATCTGCAATCTCTATCAGATTGCTCTCAATGACTCCAGTGCCAAGCCCGATGGTATAGATGGTAATACCCTTCGCTGCGGCGGCATCAGCCGGTGAACCGGTTTTGCCCGAGGGTGTATATGCACCAGCACCATCTGTCAGGAAGATGATGACCTTATTGGTGACACTGCTTTCAGCATCCACCATGGCGATAGCAGCATTCAGACCAACATTCAGGTCGGTGCCGCCATAACTGTCCACATTGTTGATATTGCTCTTCAGAGTGGCAAAAGAGTCCACATCTTCTGCCTCAAGCCCATAATTAAAATTAATGTAAGTATCCCAGCTCACAACACCTCCCAGATCATTTTCTGGTGTTTCAAGCATCTTATCAACAAAGGCGTTAGCAGCAGCAATCCGTAGATTATCGGGATCATTCCCTCTCATACTTCCTGAACTGTCGATTGCAAAGACAACCGCAAGCGTATCCGATGTAGCTCCACCACCATATCCATTCAGTTCAATGGTAACAGTCGTTTTGTCCGGCGTGCATCCGCTTCCATACAGATAGATCTCATCAGGACTGACTGATTTCTGTGATTCAATAACTTCCTGCGCACTCACTGCATACACAGAGAGACACAGAACCATAAGAAGAATCAATATACCAATTCTTTTTCGCATTTATACCAACATCCTAAATTCATTGAGGACCAAACCATGCAACGGCCAGATCGAAGCGATCCGCTGACCAACGATCCTACAGCATCCCAATTCGGCATTGAGAGAATAATAATATGCAAGGCATTGCGTCACAGCATTCCCGAAGGGGGAATATTCCCTGACTGAAAAACATAGTTTGCGATTGATTATCGATGAGA
>CAZBYH010000242.1:0-2368 GCA_964496155.1 uncultured Methanoculleus sp. | reverse complement strand
GCTCCATCTCTGAAAGGATCTCTTCCGGACTCCGGAGCGGTTCTTCTTCCGGGAGATTCGGGTTCTTCGGACTCAGGTCGAATGTCACCTCATTGATATCCGACACCTGAAAGTTCCATGACCGCTCGGTCTCCGGCTTCTTAGGCTGAAATTCGACGAACTCTTGTAAGTCGTTGTCATTTAGGGAGTTGGTCTTCCCCATGTTTCGCCCCGGATCAAGCTGGTAATACCAGATGTTCTTTGTTGGTTCTCCTTTCTGGAAAAAGAGAATAACCGTCTTGACACCCGCACCAAGGAATGTCCCCGAGGGCATATCGAGGATGGTATGGAGATTACAGGACGCAAGAATATGTTTCCTGAGGCTCACCGAGGCATTGTCGGTATTACTCAGGAATGTATTTTTTATCACCACAGCCGCTCTTCCGCCGGTCTTAAGCGACTTGATGAAATGCTGGAGAAACAAAAATGCCGTCTCTCCTGTTTTGATATCAAAGTTCTGCTGAATCTCTTTACGTTCCTTTCCACCGAACGGAGGATTTGTCAGGATCACATCATAGCGATCCTTCTCCTGAATGTGCCGGATATCTTCAGTCAGGGTATTAACATGGAGCAGGTGCGGTGCGTCAATCCCATGGAGGATCATATTCATGGTGCCAATGACATACGCGAGATTCTTCTTTTCCTTGCCGTAAAAGGTCTTATCCTGAAGAATTTTGAGGTTGTCGGTGGTCTTGTCCATCCTCTGAGAGATATAAGTGTAGGACTCACACAGGAATCCGCATGAACCTGCTGCACCGTCATATATTGTTTCGCCAATCTCGGGGTCTGTGACCTGAATCATCGCACGGATAAGCGGCCTCGGAGTGTAGTATTGCCCACCGTTTCGGCCTGCATTGCCCATATTTTTAATCCGTGTCTCATAGAGACTGCTCAGCTCATGCTTCTCTTTCGATGACTGGAACTGGAGTTCGTCGGCATATTCTAAAACATCACGGAGATTGTATCCACTTTTAACCTTATTCTGGAGTTCTGAGAAGATCTCCCCGATCTTATATTCAATGGTTTGAGGACCATCCGCCTTGTGTTTGAATTCAGCAAGATAGGGAAAGAGACTATTATCAACAAAATCGACAAGGTCTGGCCCGGTCATGGCAATATGGTGATCGAGTTTTCCGTCCGGCCCTTTAGGCATCGCCCAGTTTGACCACCAATACTTTTCATCGAGCAGAAATTCGTATGCCTCTCCTTTTAATGCCGCCTCGTCCGCTCGTGTCCTCTCCAGCTCATCAAGGTACCGGAGGAAAAGAATCCATGAAGTCTGACCGATATAATCAAGCTCGCTGTCAGCACCAGAATCCTTGTAAAGGACATCGTCCATATTTCTAAAAGTTTGTTCAAACATTATGTCATCTCAGTGTATCTAATCAGGAATGGTATTGAAAAACTAAATTCAGGGATAAACGGCAGATTCTCCCTGAATCTTTATCTTAGGAATTGTCCCATAATTCCCCGATCACATCTTTTATAGATATCTATTGGGGTGGCTAATAGTTTTGTTCATGTCTGCTTGAGCTGACGGAAAATCCTCTCAAATGGGAAAAAACCTGTTCTTCTATAGGTATGCCAAGATGCCAGTGTGAGAAAGATGCGGATACCTATTTCTTCTGCCGGAAAAATCGACTATGCCACCGGTTCTGTTCAGTAAATTCCAGATCCCGTTCGATGAAGATCTGGTGAAGGCTGTGTATAAATCGCTGACACTGTGAGAATTTTTGAGAATTTTATTTTGTGTGGTTTTTGATATGTGGGCTAATGACACTTGAATAAGGTCTGAAAATAGCGGTCAGGCAATTAACCAAAATTACCATTCATAAAAAACAAAATACAGTGGTCTGGGCACATCCGGGGACAGGCGATGCGGATGATACCGGAAGAGGAGTACGAGTATATCATGAAAACGGCTCGTACACCTCGTGGATGAGGGAGGGGTCTCTCAGTAATTTTTTAACCATGAGAATGACGACATCTCATTATCTAAAACTGCAGTAAACGAGTTTTAACGGACGGGTAGATTATCACCATGGTGCTTTCTTTGCAGGTCCGGATGCGCTCACGAGGCCATCAAGTATTCACATCGTCCTGACAGTCCTGTCAGGGGTTGTCAGCTCCCGGTAAGATGGGGTCATCTCTGCCAAAATAAAGCGTTATCCAAAGAGAAACATCCCCGCCGGATACCCCTTGCATACGATGATCATCCAGTCATCACCAGGTCCCTGTTCTTCATCTTAATTGTATAAATTCTGAAAGTAAACCGAACGCCAAATAATCCTAAATAACCATCTGATTAACTTATTAAGCAAGATTTATA
>CAZBYH010000241.1:0-2369 GCA_964496155.1 uncultured Methanoculleus sp. | reverse complement strand
CCGTTCTCCGGCAAAAAAGAAGTGTATGTGGTCTCTAATTCCGTAACAGTCACCTATAATGATGTCAGCCGTGCCGGTGAGATCATCGATACCGCGGTGATGAACGGCGCAAACAACGTGAACTCCGTCCGGTTTACTATCAGCGATGAGAAGGCGCAGTCCCTGCGTGCACAGGCACTGATTGCAGCGGTTGCACAGGCCCGCGGCGATGCTGATACCCTTGCAAGTGCCCTTGGCGTGACCATCACCGGTGTGCAGGACGTCACGATATATGGCAGTTCAACGCCGATGGCCTACGCAGATACGAACGCATACGTCGGTGGAGGGGCGGTAAAGTCCTACGCACCAACACCCATCGAGGCGGGTACCCTTGATGTGACCGCAACCGTAAATATCGTTTACGCCATTCACAACTGACCCAAAAGGAACCTCAGGAATCCCAACCCTCCTTTTTACGACAGATGGCAGGTTTCCCATCCGGGTACCCGCTAGCCGCTTGCCCGCCTGAACAGCGGTTTACATCCCCCATCTATACCAAAATACTCCTTGTCCCGGTCATATAGGATGAATACCCCATCCAGCTGGTGCTGAAGTTCAGCCAGAACCAGACGTCTGCCACTCCACGCACGTCTTAATATCTCGTACGTCCCATCACGTATCTGGAATGACCGAGCTCCCCATATTTATTGTCATTGTAGGCGTCGCTGCTTTTGCCATATCAGGAGTAATTGCAGGCGCACGGCAGGATGCAAACATTCTCACCGTCTTTGTGCTTGGCGTAGTGACGGCCATCGGTGGAGGGACATTGCGCGATATCACGCTCAACATCCCGGTGTTCTGGGTCGAGGATTTTACCATCGTCTGGATTGCGATTCTTGCATGCATTGTGGCATTCCTCTTTTCATCCATCTTTCGGGAAAAGATGGGAAAGGTACTCTTGTATGCAGATGCAATCGGCACCGCCTTATTCTCCGTTGCTGCCATTGACAAAACACTGTTACTTGGCCATTCAGCGGAGGTGGCGGTGATCATGGGATTTGTTACTGCATGTACTGGTGGTATCATCCGGGATCTCCTCACCGGCACGCCGCCGATGGTGATTGCATCAGAAGAGCTCTTTGTCACCCCGGTGCTCGTGGGTGCAATTCTCTACGTACTCCTGCTTGGCATAGCCCCCCAATATAGCGCAGAATGGTCAGTCGTTGCTATCATTTTCATGATAGTATTCCGGAGCGTTGCTATCGAGACCGGGCTTCAGTTCCCTAAATGGCTCCGGATGCGACCCGGAAAACGAGGAGAATAATGGTAAGAGAAGAGGAACATGGGGCCCCTCCACCCCTTCAACATATTCACATCCATCCATCAATCTATCTACATAAAGGATCAATGCGTCTGCCTTTTTCAGCACGCATCCCTCTCATACCGATGAGATAACAAAATAGTGCTGTCCGGTTCCTGACAGGAAGAAAGCAGGTCCAGCCATCCCGCAGGTGTGCCGGTTACCGACGTATCTCTTTTTCAGCTGCACGGCAGAATGCCTCAATATCGCGGAATACCGGCTCATCCATACCGGATTTTACCACCCCGCATGCTGTTGCCACCACATGGCAGTCTGGCATAAGACCGCACCTCTCTGCCTTTTTTCTCCCACAGAAATCCTCGCATCCGTC
Organism: uncultured Methanoculleus sp.; assembly: GCA_964496155.1. Taxonomy (GTDB): domain Archaea; phylum Halobacteriota; class Methanomicrobia; order Methanomicrobiales; family Methanomicrobiaceae; genus Methanogenium. The sequence goes on along the minus strand of CAZBYH010000241.1, from coordinate 699 downwards.
GATTACGATGACCTTCAAAGAATCTCTATCCAGCCCTTCCGGAGCTGTTATCGACTCAGTTCCAGATGCAGCAATGTAATAATCAATCAGATCAGGATTGCGCTGACGAAGCATCAGTGCTGCTTGTGTAGTGCATTTTCCAACATTTGACAACCCTGAACAAGTTATCAGGACAGTGAGGTACTCAGCGTCATTCATCGTTATCGAAACCCACCGGATATACACCGATTTTCGCATTTACAGAAGAGCAGAATACCCCGTATTCAGTAAGTTCATAAATAATCCACGTTCCTTTTGCGGTTCCGCTGATCATTCCCGCATCCTGTAGTATCTTCAGGTGATAGGAAAGTCTGGATTTACTTATTCTCAAAGCTTCCCGAATGATACAGACACAGAGAGGCTGAACACGAAGCATCTCAATAATTTTGACACGGCATATGTCCGCACAGGCGCAGTGAAAAGCCCGTATACGTGCAATAATTTCATCGTCCGGAAGAGCTGAAAGAATACCTTCGAGACCCCCCTGTCCGGCAATCGTCTCCAGTGCTTCAGCCGGAATTTCGCTACAGCCTGATGGTTCCATAATATCTCCCCGGTATATCGGTTGGCAGCAGGTGTCTGCATCAATAGTACATCATATCCACCCACTACCCACATAGTTCAGGAATTTTTGAATTACTTTTATATATGTTCATCGCC
>CAZBYH010000240.1:0-2375 GCA_964496155.1 uncultured Methanoculleus sp. | reverse complement strand
GATTGAAAAGAAGATAAAAATCCCGGGATTTGGAACAGGAGCTGCATAATATGGAAAATAACGATATAATACTCAAAGTAGAAAATATTCACAAATCTTTTGGAGACCTTGAGGTGCTGAAAGGGATCTCGTTTGATGTGAAAAAAGGGGAGACCATCTGTTTCATCGGCCCTTCCGGTACAGGAAAAAGCACCCTTCTGCGCTGCATCAACCTTTTGACTCAGCCAGACCAGGGTTCGGTTTGGCTTGGGGGAGAGGAAGTCACCAATTCAGGCAAAAAAATTAATCATTTCAGGCAGAGAATCGGGATGGTCTTCCAGAATTTTTTCCTTTTTGATCATCTGACTGCGCTGCGCAATGTAGAGGTTGCCCTCATCAAAGTCAAAGGGATGAAACCAAAAGAAGCCAGAGAAAAGGCACTCGAAGAACTCAGACAGGTGGGCATGGAGGATTGGGCAGAGCACTACCCGGCAGAGCTCTCCGGGGGTCAGGCACAGCGGGTGTCGATTGCCCGTGCACTCGCAATGGATCCGGACGTAATCCTCTTTGATGAACCGACCTCCGCACTTGACCCGGAATTAACCCGGGAAGTCCTTGAGGTCATGAAGAAACTGGCTCTGACAGGGATGACAATGCTTGTGGTAACCCATGAGATGGGATTTGCATGTTCTGTTGCAAACCGGGTGATGTTCATGGAGTATGGCGAAATTAAGGAACAGGGAACGCCTCAGGAACTCATGAGTGACGCGAAATTTGAGCGTTGTAAGAAGTTCATCGGCCAGTTTGACGACGTAAACGGTGATTAAAACAATGGAACAAACTGAATTTTTATTTCAGATACTCCTCCCGGTTCTCTTGGAGGGGTTTATCGTCACCATAAAACTGATCGTCATTACTGCGCCATTTGGCCTCATCCTGGGGATTCTTGTCGCGGTCGGCCGGGTATACGGCCCAAAACCCATTTCACTGCTCTGTAAGGGGGCAGTCGCATTTATTAAGGGTACGCCACTCCTTTTGATGCTCTTCATCCTTTACTTCGGATTGCCATCCGTGGGGATTACTCTTTCAGCATTTGTCGCATCCATCGTGGGGTTCATTATGTGCAATGGTGCCTATAGCTCCGAATATATCCGGGGAGCAATCGGCTCGATTAAAGAAGGACAGATCGTTGCGGCACAGGCCCTTGGCATGACCCGCATGCAGGCTGTCCGCAACATTATCCTCCCTCAGGCACTCATACGGGCCATTCCCGGACTTTCCAATGAATTTATTTATCTCATCAAATATTCGTCCCTTGCATACATGCTCACCGTCATTGAACTGACAGGAGCAGGAAAAATGGTTGCAACAAAATACTTCGAATTTACCACGGTATTTATGATGATCGGCATTGGTTACCTGATTCTCGTGACCATCACCACCATTGTCGTCATGCTTATTGAAAGAAAAGTGGCAGTTCCGGGCATGTCACAGTCCGGCCGGCACATGCTTGACATACTCTAAAAATTCAGTATATCAAATCAAAACAAAGGCGTGTGCAGACACACCTTCCCAGTACTTTTTCCCACCGCCGACAGACAGTCCGCCTGCTGTCAGATCCTCTGCATCGAAATATGCAAGAAGTCCGGAAAAATCCTTTTCTGTTCCATCAATCACACTGAGTGACCGTATTTCATATTCATCCAGCACATCCGGAATGACGGAGAGGCGGTGTGCAGCAAGAGACAGAGCACTCTGAACTTCAAGAATTCCGGAGACCGCCCGGGAGCTCCCGGTAAGAGAGTGGAGAAATACCCGCCTTCCGGGAAGTAGTTCGCGCTCAACCGGAGAGAACTGGTCACCAATAATAATGGTTCCATAGACTCCGGTGTCACGAATTTCACGCATCAAAAGCCCATACATTCTGCAGAGAGCACTCTCGTATTCCTCCCGGTCACTAAATATCCCATCTTCAATCTTCAGGTGCGTTGGAGAAGGCAGGACTGCCCAGACCTTTCGGGAAAATGCAACTGCGCGCGAGGCGTCAGCACGAAGAGCTGCAGGGCGCGCCCAGGGTTCCTCACACAAAAATCCTGAACGGATGCCCCCGATAGAATCATACAACCGGTCTGTGTAGAACAGTCCCCCATAGGCCAGGCGATCAATTCCCTTCTGGTCTCCCAGTGAGCGTTCTACCTTAAACGACAGGAGATCACACTCCACATCTTTTTGCCTGCCCGCCCAGGCAGCAAGGGTGGGTAGACTCGGATCAGGTTCTTCGCCACCAAAAGACAAGACCGATAGATTTCTGCGCATATTCATTGATATGAGGTATATATATCATCAAAAGTAAAAAAATTAGGCATGAGTGATTCACCTCTGCTGGTAACCTGCGG
>CAZBYH010000239.1:0-2381 GCA_964496155.1 uncultured Methanoculleus sp. | reverse complement strand
AAAAAACGGGTATACGCCGGATATGAACCATCCGGCGAGATTCATCTCGGTCACCTCGTCACTATCAATAAACTCATCGACCTGCAGAACGCAGGGTTCGAGGTCGTTGTCCTTCTGGCAGACCTTCACGCATACCTGAACCGCAAGGGCACCATGGACGAAGTCCGGGAGCTTGCAAACTATAACCGTCGCTGTTTCGAGGCAGTCGGCCTCAAAGATGCAGAATTTGTGCTGGGTAGTGACTTCCAGCTCTCCCCCGAATATCAGCTCGACGTGCTGATGCTCTCACAGCGTATCACCCTTAACCGGGCCACCCGCTCTATGAACGAGGTTGGACGGCAGATGGACAACCCCACCGTTTCCCAGATGATCTACCCCATCATGCAGATGGTGGACATCGCCCATCTCAATGTGGACGCGGCAGTCGGCGGCATCGACCAGCGCAAAATTCACATGATCGCCCGTGAACACCTTCCGTCCATCGGCGTTAAAGCGCCGCTCTGCATCCACACCCCCATCGTAAACGGTCTTGACGGCAAGAAGATGGCCTCGTCTTCCAGGAACTATATCTCGGTGGCAGACTCAGAGGAGACCATCACAAAAAAGATGAAAAAGGCCTTCTGCCCGCCGGAGATTGAGGAAAATCCCGTCCTTCAGACCCTGAAGTACCACGTCTTCCCCCGTCTCGGCACCGTCACTATTCGCCGCCCGGAGAAGTTCGGCGGCGACGTCACCTTCTCCTCTTATGAAGAGATGGAGACCGCATATGGGGCAGGCAACGTACACCCGGCAGACCTAAAGGCCGCCGTTGCAAACGGACTCATCGAGGCACTGGCTGAAGCCCGTGCTTTCATGAACGGCGAGTAAGCAGATTCATACCGATTATTTCAGGATTTATACCGGAGAACACACCATTATGGGAAAGAGAGACGCACTCATTGAACGTTTTGACCGCGAAACTGAGCGGATGGGAGTCCGGATACGAGACGCTGACCAGTTTAAGGTCTCCGAAAACGTCTTTGATGACGTCACCCTCCTCTCCCTCTATCAACTCGTACACAAAAAGAAAATTCGGGAAATGGGAGGGCCCATATCGACCGGAAAGGAGGCAAATGTCTTCTACGGGGAAGGAGAGGAGATGCCGATTGCCATCAAAATCTACCGGATTCAGTCCGCCAACTTCCAGACGATGAGCAGTTATATCGTCGGTGACCCCCGTTTTTCCTCGGTAAAACATTCCAAAAAGGACATCATCTTTGCCTGGACCAAGAAGGAATACTCCAATCTGGCCCGCGCCCACGAGGCGGGGCTCCGGGTGCCCCACCCCATTCATTTTAACCGCAACATCCTCATCATGGAGTTCATGGGAAAAGACGAGGTGGCCTATCCCCAACTCAGAAATGCACAGCCGGATGACTATCAGGCGGTTTATGACGAGATCACAGCCGCAATGAAGACCCTCTTTAATGAGGCAGAACTCGTCCACGCCGACCTATCGGAGTTCAATATTCTCTGGGATGGCGAGCACCCGATCATCATCGACATCGGACAGGCAGTGACCCCCAACCACCCAAGGGCGATCGCATTCCTCGTACGAGACATCAAAAATATCAACCGTTACTTTGCCAACCGGTGTACCATCAGGGATGAGGAAGAGCTCTTCCGTGACATCGTCGGAGAACACCGGATGCAGATCTAAGTCTCCGGTTTTTATCAATTCTTTTTTTCGCACCTAATTCACGAACACAATTTCCCAAAAAATCTTGAAACCATCTTGTACCGGTTAAAATGACTAAAATGATCCTTACAGAGTGGAAATACTGCATCTGTGATGCAAAAAATAGGTAAATTTGGGGAAATTATCCGTTAATCCAGTAAGTAACGGTATCCTGGTTTGCATCCACCCATTCCTGTGCAGCAGCTTCAGGTTTTTTACCGCCTTCAATAGCGAGCATTATGGATTCCATGTCTGAAGATTCCCATGAAAAGCGTTTAAGGATCGCATAGGCATCCGGATTCTCTTCCTTAAGACCCATACGGGCAATGCTTGCGATGTACTCCTCGCCGCCATATATTCCCTTAGGGTCCTCGAGGTACTTCAGGTCAAAGCGAGCGAACTTCCAGTGGGGGCTCCAGCCGGTGACGACGATCCATTTCTCGTTTTCATATGCGTCAGTGAGTTGGGCTGCCATGGCAGCGCTTGAAGATGCAAGAAGGGTGTAATCGAGATCATACCCCTCAATCGCTTTTTCGGTTGCAGACATTATGCCTGCACCGGGCTCGATACCGGTGATAGTCTTGTCAAACTTATCTGCAACACTGTTCATCTCATCAATCGAGTCAATGGTAACGTACGTCGGAACGACAAGACCAATCTTTGC
>CAZBYH010000238.1:0-2385 GCA_964496155.1 uncultured Methanoculleus sp. | reverse complement strand
GTGAAGATGGTGAATCCATAGTGTTTTGCGAGTCCTGCGAGGTACTGGACGCGGTACCCGTCCAGAAAATTCCGGTATATGGCCACTGCGCCGTCAGAGATGGATTTATCCCGATCCGGGATGATGAGGTCAGGGTCCAGTTCCATCCGGAACCCAAGTCCCTTGCACTCTTCACAGGCACCGAACGGGCTGTTAAAAGAGAACATACGTGGCTGAAGCTCTTCAAATGATATACCGCAGATTGGACATGCCATCCGGGAGGAGTATGTGCGTTCTTTCTCCCCTTCTGTTCCTGCAACAATGACCAGTCCATCGGATTTGTGCACCGCATTCTCCACGGCCTCGACTAAGCGGGACCGGTCATTATTCATGCACCGGTCAAGAACAATCTCGATGTCGTGCTTTACATACCGTTCCAGCTGAATCTCTTCATCGGTCCGGATGATGATGCCGTCCACTCTGGCACGGACATACCCCTCCTCGTTCAGGTCTTTTAAGAGCTGTTGGTAGGTGCCTTTCTTCTGGCGGATAATAGGAGAAAGTATCGTCACTTCGCCAGAATAATCAGATTCGATTGCATCTGCTATTCGCTCGGGCGACTGTGATTCAATTTTGATGTGATGTTCCGGGCAGTAAGGTGTCCCGATGCGTGCAAAAAGCAGACGGAGGTAGTCATAGATTTCAGTGACGGTTCCGACCGTACTGCGTGGATTTTTTGAGGTGGTCTTCTGTTCAATGGATATTGCAGGTGAAAGTCCGTCGATAGAATCGACATCCGGCTTATTCATGATGCCAAGAAACTGCCGGGCATAGGCGGAGAGTGACTCCACGTATCGCCGCTGTCCTTCTGCATAGATGGTGTCGAAGGCAAGGGTTGATTTTCCGGAGCCGGAAACACCGGTGATAACGATAAACTTGTCCCGTGGGAGGTTTAGTGTTATATTCTGCAGGTTGTGTTCCCGTGCTCCGCGTATGGTAATATGATCCATAAATTCGTGCCTGAAATATAGGTGTGCTACATAAATAGAACTGCAGGTAGGGGTATAAAAATGGACATCCGGGAGATACGCCGATGGGTGATTTTTGCCGGGAAAGATCTACCACCATGCAGATACCGATCTGCTGCAAGAAGGAAGACTGCGAAGATCATGCAGAACATATGCTGTCTTCCCTGAAGTCCGTGAGAGGGTTTCGGAAAGCATGCGATGATGTGCTTTACCCGGAGAGCGGATGCGTGGCACTGATTCAGCACTTATTTTTTTTGCCCGAAAAGGAATGTTCCTTCGCCCTCTATTCGTTCCATAAATTCCGTCAAAAAATGTATGCAAATAAGTTAAATATTCCTTATTGTAAATATATTATAATGGACACTTCAACGACGAATTCAAAGTGTGAATTTTGTGAGAAGAAAGCGATTGGTATGCAGATTCTGGGATGTGTTACCCAGAATGTCTGTGAAGACCATGCCGAAGCGATGCTCGTTGCCATGAACCCCGGTGAGAGAAAAGACTGGGGAGAATGTTATTATATCCGCTACGAATGAGGTAATCTGAGACAGTTGAATGATTATTCCGCATCAGGACTGGCACCAGTTTCCGGTACTCATCCGTATGTTTTGATTCTGGGCAGTTATCCGAGCGAGCTGTCATTGCAGCGGCATCAGTACTATGGCAATCCCCGGAACCAGTTCTGGAAGATAATGGAAATGGTGTTCTCATTCCGTTCCGGCTTTACAGAAATGCCTTACCAGGAACGGCTGAACTGTCTGACTACCCACGGTGTTGCCATATGGGATGTGCTTGAGTCATGTTCACGTGAGGGCAGTAGTGACAGCTCAATCAATGATGCCATACCAAATGATATTCGCCGATTTTTAGCGACACACCCTTCTATCCGCTGCATTGCCTTGAACGGGAAAACCGGTGCAGGACACTGGTTTAAACGGTATTTTTCGGATCTCTTGGATAATGAAGATCGGCAGTTGGCGATTCTGTCCCTTCCGTCAACCTCTCCCGCTTATGCAGGAATGAGCCTTGAAGATAAAGCGGATATCTGGCAGCAGATTCCTACATTTTGCACGGAATCCGAATAAACCAAACAAATATTTTTGCGATTGAATGACTATTCAGTCATAATTGAATGAAATCTTGTTCATCAAAATTCAGGAAAAGTGATGAAAATCATTATATCTGCCCTAAAACAGACTCAGGAACCAAAATACTACGGTTACCACAAGAGGCAGAATAAAAATCATCGTAATAAATAGCACAAGTACGAGCAGAACACCGATTATTATCTTATCCGCATTTGTTTCCGGTGTCATGATTTTAGGGTCTCCGCTGTTTCACATGGGTAAGTTAATCTGCAATTGACCCAGTCTCAAGT
>CAZBYH010000237.1:0-2391 GCA_964496155.1 uncultured Methanoculleus sp. | reverse complement strand
GTGCGGCACTGATTGTCGGGGACGACAACGGTGAATACGCCGTCGAATGTGCACGTAAAGAACGGCCGTTCACCGGGATGGATCTCATCTCTCAGGTTTCCTGCAAAGAGCCCTACCGTATCAAAGGGACGGGAAAGCGCATCGCAGTGCTGGATCTTGGCATGCAGAATAGTATCCTTGCAAGCCTGAAGAGGCGTGGTGCTGACCTGTATATCTTTCCCCATACCACCCGCCCTGATGTCATTGAGGCAGTAAAACCCCAGGCCCTCGTTATCACCAACGGCCCCGGTGACCCGATGCGTGCAACGGATGCAATAAAGACGACACAATACTTTATCGGAAAGATTCCGGTCATTGGACTCTGTATGGGCAATCAGGTGACGGCTCTTGCATTGGGAGGCAAGACCTACAAGATGAAGTTCGGACACCGCGGATCAAACCAGCCGGTTCGCCACCGTGACGGCAGAATCGTGATCACCAGCCAGAATCATGGGTTTGCGGTAGACAAAGACACCCTTCCGGAAGGCTGTGAACCGCTCTTTACCAATGTCAATGACGGAACCCTGGAGGGATTTGTCTGTGAAGACCTGAACGTGTTCACGGTTCAGTTCCACCCGGAGGCCCATGCAGGTCCCTATGGTACTGAAGAACTGATATTTGATATGATGTACCGGAGGATTCCCTGATGCCGAAAAGACCAGAAATCAGGAAAGTGCTTTTGATCGGATCAGGGCCGATTCAGATCGGACAGGCCGCAGAGTTTGACTTCTCCGGTTCACAGGCATGCCGTGCACTCCGCGAGGAAGGGGTAGAGGTAGTGCTTGTCAACTCCAACCCTGCAACAATACAGACCGACCCGGGGATGGCAGATGTCATCTACGTGGAGCCAATCCGGTCAGAGATCATTGCTAAAATAATCCGGAAGGAGAATCCGGATGGCATTCTTTCCGGGATGGGCGGCCAGACCGGCCTCAATATGACGGCAGAACTGGCCGAGATGGGCGCACTGGAGGGTGTGGAGATCCTCGGCACCCCGCTCGAGGCCATCTACCGCGGTGAAGACCGGGAACAGTTCCGTGATCTGATGATCTCTATCGGCGAACCGGTTCCCCGGAGCATGATCCTCAGGGATATGTCCCAGCTCGATCAGGCGCTTGAGATTGTCGGCCTTCCTGCCATCATCCGCCCTGCCTACACTCTTGGTGGTGCCGGCGGCGGAGTGGCCCACACGGCAGATGAACTGAAACGGATTGTGGAGATGGGCCTGCAACGCTCCCGTATTCGCCAGGTGCTCATTGAAGAGAGCGTCATCGGCTGGAAGGAGATAGAGTTTGAGGTGATGCGTGATGCTGCTGACACCTGTATCATCATCTGTGGCATGGAGAACGTCGATGCAATGGGTATCCACACCGGCGAGAGTGTGGTCGTTGCACCGATCCAGACCCTTAGGGATGATGAATTCCAGAAGCTGCGGACGGCATCCATCAAGATCATCCGGGCACTGGACATCCGGGGCGGCTGTAATGTCCAGATGGCGTATCAGGACGGGGACTATCGGATAATCGAGGTGAATCCGCGGGTGTCACGGTCCTCAGCGCTGGCATCCAAGGCGACGGGATACCCGATTGCCCGTGTGGCAGCGAAGATTGCCATCGGCCTGAACTTAGACGAGATCACCAATACCGTCACCGGAAGCACGCCGGCATCCTTTGAACCGGCGATTGACTACGTGGTCGTGAAGGTGCCGCGATGGCCATTCGATAAATTCCCCAAAGCCGACCGGACCCTCACCACCGCGATGAAGTCAACAGGTGAAGTGATGGCCATCGGCCGTACGCTGGAAGAGGCATTCAAAAAAGCGATGCGGTCTCTCGACACCGATGGCCATCCCCATACCTCAGAACCCGAGATTCGTATGCTGCTTGCAAACCCGACGGATGAACGGTTCGGGTGCATCTTTGATGCGTTCAGGGTTGGATTTTCCGTGGAGGAAGTAGCAAAACTGACCTATATCGCACCCTTCTTCCTGGAGAAGATGCGAAATATCGTTGTAATGGAGCAGACGCTTGCGGCGGGTAATCCATCGGATGAGATTATCCGTGCGGCACGACGGGCCGGTTTCTCTTCAGAAGAGATTACGACTCTCTCCGGCATTTCTGAGGAAACCGTGGCAGATGTGGGCGGTATGCCTTCCTATAAGATGGTCGATACCTGTGCCGGTGAGTTCCCGGCAATTACGCCATATTTCTATTCAACCTGGGAAGACGAGACCGAGATTATCCCGGACGAAAAAAGGAAAATTCTCATCCTCGGGTCGGGTGCTATTCGTATCGGGCAGGGCATTGAGTTTGACTACTGCACCGTGCATGCGGTGATGGCTCTGCGTGAGGA
>CAZBYH010000236.1:0-2415 GCA_964496155.1 uncultured Methanoculleus sp. | reverse complement strand
TTATTCTAAAAAACGTCGGTCTGAACGCCTGCATGGATCCCCTGATGAACGCCGCTGTGCAGGGACTTTCTGCGGGACTCATCATCGTCGTGGGGGATGACACAGAGGTCGCCGGATCACAGAATGCACAGGACTCCCGGTGTGTCGGGAGATTTGCAGAGACACCGGTATTTGCCCCGACAGCAGACGACCTTGCTTCTGTTGTAGAAGCCGCATTCCAGGCCTCGGAACAATTCTCCCGCATCGCACTGGTACGGGTGACGCCCGCCACCCTTGCGGCAGAAACGGCCGGCACCCCGCCGGCACGAATCGACCGGAAGGGTAAACTGGCAGATTCCTCGCTCACCATGCGGGGGCGGGCCGAAGCAGCAGAGATCCAGAGGAGAGAAATGGTGCAGTGGGCGCAGGAGCAACTCATCCCTGCCCTTTTCTACCCACCGCATCAGGGCCCCGTACCGTCCTGTTCGACTGTTACCCCTTCGGCAGGCGCACCCGAGACGATGCAGTCACGCGGGTTTGCCCGCACCTTCTGTAAAAGATGCCCATACATCCCCCTTTTGCAGGTAATCAAAGAGAAAAAACTGCATCCTGTGCTCGACATCGGTTGCGGCCTTCTCGCCAAAAACCCGCCATGGAATGTGGGAACGGTAGGATACGGGCTGGGTTGTGCACCCGCGGTGGCAGCAACAAGTACCGGGGTGGCATTGATGGGAGACTATGCACTGATGCACTCAGGGCTGAGTGCCCTTGCAGACATCCAGGAGAAAGAATTGTCGGTTCTTGTGATAATCGTTGAAAACGGCGTCCTGGGAATGACCGGAAAACAGAAGGCACCGGATATTTTGCCCTATATCAGCTGGGCTAAGCCGGTTATTGTGAATGCCGCTGATAGTGAGGCCATCCGTGCCGCACTGGTGCGGAAAAATACGCTAAAATGCGTAATTATCCGGGGCCAATGCCCCGAAGGAGAAGAACATGAAACCGTGGAATGTTGAGATATGTGATGTGACACTTCGTGATGGTGAACAGACACCCGGCGTGTCATTTGCCTGTGAAGAAAAGATGGCAATTGCCTCACTTCTGGATGAAATCGGAGTAGAGGTTATCGAGGCCGGATTTCCGGTCGTATCTGAGAATGAGCACCGCTGCATAAAGAAAATATGCAGTATGGGACTGGACGCCCGGATCTGCTGTCTGGCACGTGCGGTTCCCGGTGATATCGATGCGGCCATCGATTGCGGGGTGGAGCTCGTGAGCATCTTTTTTGCAACCTCTGACCTGCATATGCGGGTTAAATACCGTTGTTCGGCCGATGAGATGCTGGAAAGGGCTCTCAAAATGGTCGATTATGCTCATGACCACGGAGTCCAGGTCCGCTTCGCCGCAGAGGACGCCTCCCGCACAGACCCTGTCTTTCTGCGGAAGATGTACGCGGCAGGAGCAGAACATGGTGCAGAGTATTCGGGATTTGCTGACACCCTCGGGTGCTTTACCCCGGTTGAGATGATTCAGTTTATGGAGCATACGGGGAGTAAAGTTCCGAATAAACTCGCCATCCACTGCCACAACGACCTTGGCTGTGCAACAGCAAACACAATCACTGCAGCAGAATACGGTGCATTTCAGCTGCATACTACGGTAAACGGTATCGGCGAGCGGACGGGAAACGCCCGTCTCGAAGAGGTGCTTACCCTCCTCAGGTTAAAAGGAGGCGTGGACCGCTATGACCTCACCCGCATCCCTGAACTCTCCCGGATGGTTGAAAAATTCAGCGGCATTGCAATGATGGACACGAAACCCGTGGTGGGAAAGAATGCCTTCTCTCATGAAAGCGGCATTCATATTGCGGCGATGCTCGAAGACCCCGAGACCTACGAATATCTCCGTCCGGAGATGGTGGGCAGACATCGTCAGTATCTCCTCGGTAAACATACCGGAAAAAAGGCCATCGAACATGTAATTGCCTCAAAGGGGTGCACACTCTCCCCGGAACAGGTGCACTGGGTGCTCTGTAGGGTCAAGGAGATCTCGGAAGGAAAATGCGGAGTCACCGATGATGTCTTTATGGCACTATTGCGTGAGGCAAAGAAACAGGGGACTGCATGAGCACCCTGTCTGAACGCATCCTCGGCGGGCCGGCCGGCTCCTATGTAGACCGGATCGTCGACCGGGCATTTGCCCACGACGGCACCGGTGTGCTTGCAATGGAGGCATACCGACAGATGGGAAACCCGAAACCGGCCCGTCCGGAGACGGTCTCGATCATCTACGATCACATCGCCCCGGCCAATACCTCACAGACGGCTACACTTCAGAATGAACTCAGAATATTTGCCGCAGAAATGGGGTTTGCCCTAACAGACATCGGTGGCGGCATCTGCCACCAGCTGATGAGCGAAGGACGGGTGCTGCCCG
>CAZBYH010000235.1:0-2428 GCA_964496155.1 uncultured Methanoculleus sp. | reverse complement strand
CGATCCCCGAGATCTTCCATACCGGGCATGTGCACATCTCAGGCATCACCAAATACCGGGGGGTGCTTGCCATCAATGCCGGCACATGGCAGTCACAGACCGCATTTCAGAAACAGATGAACATTATGCCGACACCGGCCCGTGCTATCATCGTCGACCTCCAGACTCTGGAGCCGGAAGTAATAGATTTTCAGGAATAACTCCCAAAAACGATCATGCGGGCCTTTTGCCTTACCTGATAACTGTTCGAAAAGTATCAGGCCGGAAGAGAACCCCTGTGGCAAAGGTTCCGCACTCACCGATACTAAATCCAGTGATTCCAAGTACCTTAAGGGAGAGAATACGTCGCAGCCCGACATTTGTTTTCCACTCCCACTCAAAAATTCATTCTTTTTTGTCCTTAGCCACGCCGTATCCATCACCGGACATGGTGATCACCTGCCGTCCCGGTGCCCCGGAATAATACCTGTCAAAAGACTGGCTCAGCCCCCTTCACCGGTTCAGGGGCATGCGGCGGCCCATCGCATATCCACAGATCACCTGCAGTGAATCAGGAAACCGGCGATTTAGGTCTTGATTCCCAGTGTCAAGGTACAGTGAAGGGGTGCGGAAGAGTTTGGCCTCAGTTGCAATGACGATAAATTTATCTGATCCGATCCGTTCAATCACCGCAGGCGTGAACTGCTGGGTTCCCCTGCCCAGCACAAACCCCTGTGCACCGATGACTGATACGATTGCCTGCACCCGGGGATATTGATTGAGAAGCTGAAGGATACCCATTTCATTCAGGTCACGGGCAATGATATCTCCATCAAAAACCGCGTCAATGCCCAACAGGGTGCCCTCCTCCCCCAATGCCTGGATAACCGCTGCCGTGGTGCTCCCCGCACCGATCAGGTACAGGGTATCCCTTTGCATGATATCAGTGATGAACCGGGCAATCTCCGATTGTGAACGACCTTCATGCCTCGCGTCCGTCGCCCATTTGGATGAGGGAAGGTGACCAATGAGGGCAGGGGACCGTGCGATCCCGGTAAGGGTTACCGCCAGACGGTTATCCCGGTAGGCCGCCTCGTCGATATCCATCACCTCTGCATCCGCCATCACTGCCTCTGACAACTTGTTTACACACTCAGCCGCCCCAACAGGGGTAGCAGCAAAGATACCGGAATACATCTTTACCCCGGAGGGCACACCGAGGATCGGTATCGTATCGCCGACAACGGAAAAGACATCACGGGCCGTCCCGTCCCCGCCGCAGAAAAGAATCAGTCCGCATCCCCGGTCAGCAAACGCCCGGCATGCCTGCCGGGTGTCCTGTCCAGTAGTCTCTACCCCATCCGGGACAAACACCGTCTCCGCCAAAAGACCTGCCTCAGCGAGCAGTGCTTCTCCCATCGAACCACCTGCAGTGAGAAACGTATGAACGCCCGGCGTAATCAGGGAGAGTAACAGACGGGCACGGACGGGTGCAACGGGTACTGCGCCCCGCATCATCGCCTCCTCTACTGCCCCGTCCGTCCCTTTCAGTCCAACCGCACCGCCCATACCGGCGATCGGATTTACTAAAAATCCTATCAGCATCAGTGAATCTTCGGCAAATCTTTGAGTGAAGCGGCAATAAGGTCTGCGGGATATTCATAGTCAGGCAGACCACCTGCGAAGTAAGCCGCATACGAGGACAGATCGAAGTGGCCGTGGCCGGAACAGTTAAAGACGATCGTCTTTGCATCACCCGTCCGTGTGCACTCTGCTGCCACATCCATCACCGTTTTGATGGCATGGGCAGACTCCGGCGCCACGATGATGCCTTCCGAGCGGCAGAACGCAACTGCTGCAGCAAACACCTCATTCTGGTGACAGGAGACCGAATCAATCATCCCTTCGTGGTGCAGGAGGGAAACAAGGGGCGCCATGCCGTGATAACGCAGTCCGCCTGAATGGATAGCGGGGGGGACAAACCCATGACCAAGGGTGTACATCAGCATAATCGGCGTATAACCTGACACATCACCGTAGTCATATGCATAGAGACCCTTGGTGAGTGTCGGACAGGCCGCCGGTTCGGTGGCAATCATCTGGCAGTCAGGCATTCTCCCAGCCATTTTTTCCCGGATGAACGGAAATGCAAGCCCTGCAAAGTTTGAACCGCCGCCTGCACATCCGATGACAAAATCTGCGGTCTCCTCCCCGGCCATCTTTAGCTGTTCCAGTGTCTCCAGCCCAATCACCGACTGATGCAGGCAGACATGGTTTAGCACAGACCCAAGAGAGTAATTGGTATTCTCATGAGAGACTGCATCCTCAACCGCTTCAGAGATCGCCATCCCGAGAGAACCGGGGGTATCCGGGTCCCGTTCCAGTATGGCCCGTCCGGCATTGGTATCCGGCGACGGGGAAGAAACACAATCGGCCCCCCAGCACTGCA
>CAZBYH010000234.1:0-2437 GCA_964496155.1 uncultured Methanoculleus sp. | reverse complement strand
AAAAATGAACTGCTGGTCTCTGATTTTCTGAATGCTTATCAGGTGTTCTGGTATTTCTTTCGGTATGAGCCCGAAATACTTGCAGCAGAACGCCTCATGCTCTCGTCAGCGTCATCCCTTTTACCGGGGGTGCTGATTGAGGAGCGCGACGTATATGAAATAGTGTTCCGTGTTTCGAATGGACGCCCCGAGATGCTTGTCACCGACGGTGAAGAGATTCTGAAGGTCTTTTACGGCACGAATGCATACCGGGAAGCGGCAGACTGGGTGGACACCACCTGATGTCGGGTGTTACCTGCCTGCGGTAATGAGACTTGTATCAACAGAGGCCCGCACGATCTTTGGGAGCGTGCCCCACCGGCAGAGAGTTTCTCCTGCAATAGCACAGACGCCAGAGACCCCGGTGAGGTCACGTGTCTGAAAGAAATCATCGGAGCATGTGGTAAAGTCGTTACAGAGTGACGTCGCCCATGCGTCTGCCAGTGAAACATTCCGGGAGAATACGGTCACTGCATCGGCTGTTCCCAATGAGACCGACGGCCCTACCGTGGCAGAAGAGGTGCAGATGCCGAGGATGGTATCCTGCGGCGTAACGCGGAAGGCAAGTGTGCCGGAGAACGGGGAGGTACCTGCATGAATGCCGATGGTGACATCACGGTCTGCAATAAGGGCGATGTCGCCCCCGTTATCGATCACGGCAAAGACAGCACCCGCATCCTGCATTGCTTCCACGCCATACCATGCAATTGTTCCTGCAACAGCGGCCATCGGACCGACTCCTGCAGGTTTTGATGCAGCAACCATCCTCTGTGCCACCGGAGAGGATACGTTTGCCGGGTACGGCTCATATGTTGTTTTAAAAAACGGGTCCCGGAGAATCTCCCGCTCCAGTTCACTCCGGGCGTTTACCATTGCAGTTTTTGCTGCTTCGATGTGGGTTTCTTCTTCTCCGAGGATGGTGGTGATGGTTGTCCGGTACTGGAAATGTTCCCGAATCATGGGAGGAGTGAGAGTGCCTGGTGAGGGCATGCATCCACACATTTGCCGCAGAGTACGCACTTTGATGTGTCAACACAGAGTGTCCATGTCTCATCAAAATAGAGTACATCCTGCGGGCATACACTGATGCACGCGCCGCAGTTTACGCACTCTGACTCATCCCGTATGACCGAATCTTCTATCTGCTTCACGCGTGCGCCTGCCTTCTCCATCGCATCGGTGACGATCTTTGCATCCTTGTCAGGGATGGAGATTAAGAGTTCCCCTCCGTTTGACTCGACAAAGGCCCGTTCAACATTGATGAGGACACCGGTGTCCTTCACGGTCTGTGCAATAAGGGGTTGTTTGACGTCTTTTCGTGAAAAGGTAATTAAGAGTTTCATCGCTTCCACCCCCGTTCAAAGAGTTTCCCCAGATCAATTGCAGACAGAATTCCGATCAGTTTACCATATTCATCCACGACGGGGAGAGCGCCGATATTGTGCCGCTCCAGTTTCTGCGTGGCCACATCCACTGCCTCTGTAGGCGATGTATAGACTACCCTCTTTGTCATGATGTCACGCACCGTCCCTCCCTTCCCTTTGGATGCCACGCCCTTGGTGATGTCGAAGGTGGTGACAATTCCCACCAGCCGGTTTGCACTGTCCAGCACCGGGAGGTGATTGGTCTCTCCTTTGAGCAGCCGTTTTGCTGCGGTCTGGATGGACTCGTCCTCGCTGATGGTGACGAGACTGGTGGTCATGATGTCCCTGACCTGAGGTGCACGCGCCCGGTCGCGCATGGGGCGTGACGTCTTCTTTGTGTCAAGCCTGCGTGTGGGAAGGGCGAGCTGCATTTTTCCGCTCTCAACCCACGACTTCAGCTCATCTGCGACTTCAAGCGCTTTTTTGTATGAAGAGAGTGACGATGTCTTCACGCACTCGCCGTCCCGTTCTACGTGACCGCTCTTCAGTTCGGCATAGGTGACTTCATACAGTGTTGGCCGGTTGCGGTTAGGGACACCGAAATCTACAATCGTGGTTTTGAGGTCTTCATCGCGAACCGCTGTCCGGCGCACTACCTCTTCGTCCAGAACGGGTATGGGGACGCCGAGGCCGACATACAGCGTGCTGTTATATCCCCTGAACGTCGCAGCCCGGAGGAAATCGGTGGACATATCCTTCATATTCCCTGTGGTCATGAGGTTGGCAAAACCATTCCCCGGTGATGCCTGTGTGCCTTCGCCGATGATCATGCCCTCAGCCCCGCAGAGAAATATCGGTACACCGCTCCCTATGATGCGCAGGTCAGGGTCATTGGGGATTGGCGAAAGGCATCCTGCACCTGAGTAGGTGATGTTCCCCACGTTTGCGAGCAGGGTGCCCATATACGTATAGAGCGTCTGGTCAGAGGTATTTGAGGCCGCCGCGTATGACTGAAAGGAGTTGCGTGGATTGAC
>CAZBYH010000233.1:0-2443 GCA_964496155.1 uncultured Methanoculleus sp. | reverse complement strand
TTGGCCCGATATTGAATGGTGAACCCTATACCATTGTTGATACCCTCACCTATGCCATCATCCTTATTCTTGCCGTATATCTCGTGTACCGATGGCTGAAAAAGACCGGTATTGACATTGACAAGGAATTCATCATATCAACTATTCCTTTTGTCATTCTCGGAGGTGTGCTGCGTGTTGTCGAGGATACCGGAGTAATCCCCCGGCCATGGAACGTCATTCTTGTGACCCCGTTCATTTTTTTTGTCGTCTTTTTTATTACCGTTACAATACTGGTACTCACACGAACACTGGAAAAGAAGGGTCTGATCCCATCCTACACCAAAGGGTATGCTGCCGGCGGAATATGCGTCTGTATCATCACGACAGCGCTTCTTGCATACTACGGTATCACCGAGACACAGATTGCCCTGAATGTCCTGGTTGCAATACTCGCTATGGCAACCGTCTCATCAGCGGCGGTCTGGGGTTTGCTCCGGTATGGATTCAAATGGTCTTTTACCGATAATATTCTTTATAAACTCCTTATTTTCGGACACATGCTGGACGCAAGTGCGACCAGTTATGGTATCGATCTCCACGAACTGACCTATGTCGAGGTGCATGTGGTCGGATCTCGCCTCATAGAGGCAACAGGGACAGCATTTTCAATGTTTGCCCTGAAACTGGCAGTAATCATCCCTGCCATATATGTGCTTGAGATGTACAGGAAAGAAGGGGACAGTCAGTTGTGGCACCTCATCATTCTCGCAATGATTGTTGTTGGAATGGCACCCGGTACCAGAGACATGGTAAGGATGATACTGTATGTATAAGGAAATCGACCGAGCCTCTGCACTCATCACGGTGGCAATTCTTATCTTCGGCATCGTTCTCGGGGGTTTTGCCGTTCATGCAGATGAATCAGTTGCAACAGACCTGATTGCCATGATGAATGAGGAAGTATTTGCTAACATTGAATCTGATAATTCAGCAGTTGTTGCAGCAAACATCTTTGTAAATAATCTACAGGCGTCCACCATTCTGTTTATTGGCGGAGCAGCCTTTGGTCTCATAACACTACTGATCCTCTCGATGAACGGATTTATTATTGGCATCGTTGTCGAGTATATCCGGCAGGAACAGGGACTCTATGTTGTTCTTGCGGGAATATTACCCCATGGGATATTTGAGATACCTGCACTGCTCCTCGCAGCCACGTTCGGGGTAATGCTCGGTAAAGAACTATGGAAAGAACTGCATGGCACCGGGAATGCAATCACATTGGCAGAACTGAATGGAAAGCGATTTCTCGTCTATGTCCTTCCTCTTCTTGCAATTGCAGCGATTATAGAGGGGTTTATTACGCCGGAAATCATACAGTTATTTATCTAGGAGAATAAGAAATGCAGGAAGATAAGGGCGCACTCCCGCCAAAAGAACATTTTAGTGAATGGTACAATGACATCCTCTGGCAGGCAGAGATAATGGATGTCAGGTATCCGGTGAAAGGCGTGTATGTCTGGTTTCCCCATGGATTTGCCATACGAAAAGCTACCTATGCAATCCTCAGGGGACTCCTCGACAGAGACCATGAAGAGACGCTCTTCCCGCTTTTGATTCCCCAGGACGAATTCATGAAGGAGGCAGAGCACATCAAGGGATTTGAGGAAGAGGTATACTGGGTTACCCACGGGGGAACAAATAAACTTGATGTCCCGCTTGCACTGCGTCCAACATCAGAGACGGCGATATACCCCATGTATGCACTCTGGGTCAGATCTCATGCTGATCTTCCCATAAAGCTCTATCAGATAGTCAATACATTCCGCTATGAAACAAAGCACACCCGCCCCCTTATTCGCCTGAGAGAGATCACCTCATTTAAAGAGGCACATACGGTCCATGCAACATGGGACGAAGCTGAATCACAGGTCAAAGATGCAATAGCGATATATCGTGCGTTTTATGACATGCTCTGCGTGCCCGTGATTGTTTCGCGCCGCCCCGAATGGGATAAATTCCCCGGTGCAGACTACACCATGGCCACTGATGTAATAATGCCCGACGGAAAAACGTTGCAGGCAGGTACCGTTCATCACCTCGGGGATCATTTCTCACGAACATTTGCTATCACCTTCGAGGACGCTGACGGAGTACAGCAGTATGCATACCAGACCTGCTATGGGATATCAGAACGTTGCATCGCGGCACTGATCAGCACCCATGGTGATGATAAGGGACTGGTTCTTCCTCCGGCAGTGGCACCCGTGCAGATTGCCATCGTCCCGATTCTTATGAAAAAGCGTGACGAAGAAATTCGTGCCGAGGCAAAAAAGCTTGAAACTGAGCTTAAAGAAGCCGGATACCGGGTAAAGACTGATTACCGAAACCTTCGGCCCGGTGCCAAATATTACCACTGGGAGATGCGCGGCGTACCGCTCAGGGTAGAGATCGGGCCACG
>CAZBYH010000232.1:0-2458 GCA_964496155.1 uncultured Methanoculleus sp. | reverse complement strand
CTGAAATCAGCGGTCTCCCATCACAATACTTATATTTCTCGTATTCTCACACATGGATGAGGATCTTTTATGGCAAAACCAGTATTGATGGATTTTTCTGCGGAATGGTGCGGACCCTGTAGACTTCAGACTCCTGAACTTGAAAAACTCAAAGAGATGGTGGGGGATGCGGTGGACATAAAGATGATTGATGTGGACGAAAATCTTGATATTGCACAGAAGTATGAGATTAGAGTTGTGCCGACGTTGATCATTGAGAAGGATGGGCAGGTGAAGGAGCGTCTGGAAGGGGTTACTCCTGCTGACACACTCATGCGTCTTCTTGAACCCCTGACAGAATAGCACTGTCTTTCTCTCTCTCTCTGACAGAGCTTGTTGGTATGATTCCGGAAGAAGAGAAGGCAGAACGGATTATAACCCTTTTTCAGGGGTTATATGGTGATATTGAGTGGTGGCCGGGTGATCCGGAAGAGGTGATCATTGGTGCTGTTCTGACCCAGCAGACCCGCTGGGCGAATGTTCTGACTGCACTGGAACGGCTGCGCGAAGTAGGCATCTGTTCTCTTCGGGGGATAGAAGAAGCCTCTGACCATGTGGTTGAAGAGGCGATCTACTCCACCGGGTTTTACCGGATGAAACGTGCCCGGCTGAAATGTCTGGCATCCACCGTTCTCTCCTGCGGGGGTATGGTCCATCTCAGGGGATGTTCGACTCTGCGTTTGCGCGCTTTTTTTCTTGCGATAAAAGGGGTCGGGCCTGAGACTGCGGACAGTATTCTCTGTTACGGATTTAACCGTCCCGTTTTTGTAATCGATGCCTACACTCACAGGATTTGTGCCTGTGCGGGTATCTCTCTGAAAGGGGCGGACTTGCAGGCGCTCTTCTGCCGCCTGCTGCCTGATGAATATCAGGTTCACCAGCGCTGCCACGCCTGGTTCGTTGAATATGCAAAAAATTATTGTCTTAAAAAGAGGTGTGAAGAATGCATGATACCGAATTTCTGAATATCGGAACCCGGCTTCACCAGGGAGGACTCGTGACATCGGTATTCGGTAATATAAGCCGGCGTGTTGTAGGTGGATTTGAAATCACCCCGACAGGTTCGTTTCTGGATGTCCCTGCAAGGCCGGTTTTTGTCTCATCTGAGGGGGTAGCGGATGCGGGTGCGTCCAGTGAATACCGTGTTCACCTGCAAATATACCGGCGGACGGATGCAGAGGCGATTGTCCATGCACATCCACCGTATGCGGTGGGGTTGTCACTCTCCTGTGATAGGCTTACCCCGGTTGATAGTGAGGGCAGGATGCTTCTGCCAAAGATACCGGTTGTTGACGGTGAACCGGGCACTGAGGCGCTTGCAGAGAATGTCGGAGATGCCCTTGTCGTATCTCCTCTCGTCATTGCGCGGGGTCACGGAACCTTTGCGCGGGCACAGAGGGTTGTCGATGCATATATCCTGACGGCAGTGGCTGAGCATGCCGCACGGATACTCTTTATTTCGGGGGCCTCTGATTTTTGAGGCTCTGAATCTCTCTTCTGAGCTCCTGCTGGTTTGAAAGCATAATGTCACTCAGGATACCAAACATAAAGACCTGAATGCCTCCCATGACAAGAAGGGCCGTTAGGATGGTTAACGGCAGGTGCTCGATATGATTCAGCCATTCATGTAACACATATACCCCGGTCAACGCACCCAGAATGGTGATCACACCCCCGATCATCCCGAAATAAAACATTGGATTGCTGCGCTTTGCAAGCCGGTAGAGGGTCGATATTATTTTGGCTCCGTCATGGAAGGGGCGGAGTTTTGTTGCTGTCCCCGGTCGTTTCAAATAATGGATAGGGACTATGTGTATCTTCTGCTGATTGCGGATGGACTCAGAGGCGATCTCTGTTTCTATGCCAAATCCCTCTTCCCGAAGGTTCATCTGTTTGATGCTTCCCAGAGTAAATGCGCGGTATCCGGAGAGGATATCGGCCAGATAACGGCCGTGTACCATCCGGAAGAGGTCATTGATTATCTTATTGCCAAAGAGATTGAGGCGGGAAAGTGCACCTTTCTCGGGGAACTCAAGCCGGTTTCCGATGACATGGTCACATCCGGTAATAAGGGGTTCAAGCATCAGTTCCGCATCTTCCGGCAGATAGGTCAGGTCCCCGTCCATCATCAGGATGTACGGGTGCCTGAAATGTTCAATGCTCTCGATGATTGCATTGCCCTTGCCGCGTGATTTCTGGAGCACCACTTCAGCACCAGCTTTCCGTGCAACCTCTGCTGTCTTGTCCGTGCTGTTCCCGTCCATGACAAAAACGTGTGAATATCCTTGTTCCCTGAACCGGAATATAAGTTCTCCTATGGTCGGTTCTTCGTTGAGGGTCGGAATAAAGATACAGACCTGACTACGGTCAATAACCATGATATATGAAATTTGTCTCCACTCAGTTATAGTCTAGGAGG
>CAZBYH010000231.1:0-2468 GCA_964496155.1 uncultured Methanoculleus sp. | reverse complement strand
TTTTCGATATACATGTCCCTCTGGGGAATATAGGACTCCGGCTGATAGTAGTCATAATAGGAGACAAAATATTCAACCCGGTTATCCGGAAAAAAGTCCCTGAATTCGTTATACAACTGTGCGGCAAGGGTTTTATTGTGGACAAGAACAAGTGTTGGCTTCTGTACGGCAGCAATTACATTTGCAATCGTAAATGTTTTCCCCGAACCGGTTACGCCCAATAATGTCTGAAACCGTTTTTTTTCATGGATGCCTTCGACAAGGGATGCGATCGCATCAGGTTGTGACCCCTGGGGAGAAAAGTCAGATGTCAGATTAAACCGGGTCATGCCTGATCCTCTTTTTCATGAGCGTACGGTTATACGTTACGGCAAACCGGTGTGCCTCGTCACGAATCTCCTGAATAAACAGGGAGACTTTATCGTTCTTTTTTATCGGAAGAGGATGCGGGAAATGGGGCACATATATTTCCTCTTCACGTTCAGCAATCGAAATAAGCGGGATACTGATATTCAGGTTTTTCAGGGCATCTGCTGCTGCACGAAGCTGCCCTTTTCCACCGTCAATAACGATCAGATCAGGGAAATCACCGTTTTCGTTCTGGATACGAGAGTATCTCCGGTGCACAATCTCCTTGATTGCAGCAACGTCATCAATTCCCTCAACGGTTCGTATCCGGAACCGGCGATAATTTCTCTTGTCAGGTACACCATACCGGAACTGCACCATGGACCCGACCATTGCGGTTCCTCCATAATGGGAGATATCAAAACATTCGATGACTTCCGGAAGTTCCGGAAGGCGGAGGCGTTTTTGGAGATCGTTCACCTTTCCTTCTCCACCGAAAAAAGTGGTCTCAATATTCCGGGATACGATCTCAAGCAGGTCTTTCTTGTCTCCCCGCTGCGGAACCGTAATTTTGACTTTCTTCCCTTTCTGATACGACAGATACTCACCGACTGCGTCGTCCGGGGCTTCCGGGAGGATTAACTCTGAAGGAGGTTCATTCTCCCCGTAATATTGAACTATGAACTCCTCCAGTGCGGTTGGCTGGTCGGGAAAACTGAACTCCTGCTTTTCCCCAAGAACTCCCTTGTAGACGGAAAAGAGAATCAGATACACCATCCCGTCCCGGATCTGATAATTGATGACATCCTCATCGGTCTTTTTGATCCGCCCCATTGCCTGTCTCTCAGAAAGTTTCTGAATGGATTCGATCTGGTCCCGCAGTTCAAGCGCTTTTTCAAAGTTCTGTGTATGAGATGCAGCTGCCATCTCTTTTTTTAGCACCTCGATGAGGGTGGATGAATGCCCTTTTAAGACCTCACGGGCACGGGATATCTGGTGCGCATACTCTTCTTCAGATACCGCTTTCACACATGGCCCGGAACAGGTTCCGATATGATACCGCAGGCAGGGTCGTTTGGGAAGCTTTCTGCAGGATCTGATACGGAAGGTCTTTTTTAATACATGCAGAACCTGATCCCGATCCTTTGCTGATACAAACGGACCAAAATAGTTTCCCTCCTGTGTTGTCTCACGCACATAGTGAATGCGGGGATAGGGTTCATCGCTCAGGTGAATGTAGGCATACTGTTTGGAGTCTTTCAGATCAATATTGAATTTGGGCTGAAGGCGCTTGATGAGAGAATTTTCAAGAATTAACGCCTCCACCTCATTTTTGGTGACAATGAAATCGAGGCTCGCCGCAGCAGCGATCATCACTGTTGTTTTGGGATCTTTTACGGTACGGGAAAAATAACTCCCCGCCCGTTTCCTGAGATTCTTGGCCTTACCTACATAGATGATCGTACCCGTATCATCCTTAAACTGGTAGCAGCCGGGGTCTGATGGGAGGGTGAGATGATCGATCATACCAATAACAGAGGTCTGAGATACTCTCCGGTATAACTGTTCTTTTCCGCGGCCACCTCTTCGGGAGTCCCGGCAATGAGAATCTCACCACCATATTCACCGCCATCAGGCCCGAGGTCAATCAGATAGTCAGCTGATTTTATCATATCCAGATTATGCTCAATGACAATGACCGTATTCCCCTTTTCGACCAGTTCATTCAATACGGCGACAAGCTTCTTGACATCATGGAAATGCAGGCCGGTGGTGGGTTCATCCAGAAGATAGATGGTCTTTCCCGTCCCTCTCTTGGAGAGTTCCCGGGTCAGTTTAATGCGCTGCGCCTCTCCTCCGGAAAGGGTGGTCGAACTCTGGCCCAGTTTGATATATCCCAGCCCGACTTCCTGAAGGGTCCGGAGTTTCGCCATAATTGACGGGTGGTTTTCGAACAGTTCAACCGCCTCATCAACGGTCATTTTGAGGACATCTGCAATTGTCTTGTCTTTGAATTTGACCTCAAGCGTTTCGGCGTTGTAGCGTTTCCCCTTGCACTCTTCACACTCGACATATACATCCGGAAGGAAATTCATCTCAATCTTGATGAGACCGTCACC
>CAZBYH010000230.1:0-2493 GCA_964496155.1 uncultured Methanoculleus sp. | reverse complement strand
TAAAAGGTATGCAATTGCCTCGGGGGACCCTGCATTCAGTTAAGAAGGATATTCAACCGTCCACTCTATTTAAAGAAATTTCTAACCAAAATTTCACCGGCCATTGCAACATATATAGCAGCTCGGGTACCGCATCTATTGTATTCAGGGAAGGCAAATGCATTCTGGCAAAAACCGGACAATTCAGTGGGTTTGACGCATATAAACGGATTGAGATGGATCCATTCACGTTTTCTGCGGAGCTCTACGCCTTCACCGAGATTCAAATTGGCCTTAGTCTCGAGTTCAATGTCAATTGCACCGTCGTTTTTCCCAAAAAAATGCCAATGCCGGAAAAAAAGAAGGAGAAAGAACCAGTACCGGAATCAAGAATAATGGCTGAAGTCAAACGGCAGCAACTTTCCAAAGATGAAGCTAAACCAGTCCCAACAAAGGAGCACATCACCATACCGTTTGAGTTCCGGCCTGCCGTCAACCCAAAAATACGAAAACCCAAAAGTGAATTTCAGCTTCCGCGGGGAAAGTTTGTGTCACTTCAAAAATCAGTCCCCCTCCTGAATGTAATCAGGTATGCTGAAGAAAAAAACTTTTCCGGTTACATCGCCATTGATATTGGAATACGGAAAGCTTCCATAATTTATCGCAATGGCATGTGCATCATGATTGATTATCCCCCAACATATGGAGAGGGAGCAACCAGAGATCTCCGGAAGGACCTCGGAAAGGAGGTCACCGCTGAACTCTATGATCTATCCCACCAGCAGATGGATCTCGCACTTGAATTCAATGATGGATACTGGGCGAATACCTGGACGAAAAGGACAGGAGTATCAATTAGATCAATATCCAGAGATAGTATCGAAGAAATCCAAAAAGACGCTGGCGGAACTGTTGAAGACAGGACAAAGATTCGGGATTCCAAAACGGATACCATACACTCAGCACCCTCTGACCGTATTACTATCGCCGTCGAACCAGAACCCGGAGCGGACGGAATACCAGACATACCCGATGACGAGGAACTTGATGAGTTTGCAAAACAAGTCAGCACTCTCGAACATATGGACATGGGACTGATGGAATCGAGGGTCAGGGAAAATTTCAGAGATGTCATCAAAGAGCTTGATCTCGAATACCTGCTTATAGACAAAAATATCGAAAAAAAACGGATCGGAGAAATAAATGACCGAATATAAGTACCTGATTATCCTGGGCATAATTGTTGTTATCCTGTTTGTTGCGTTGATAATTCTGATCAATAAAGTGCGTAATCTTCAAAATAAGATAACAGATGGAAAAAAGACGATAATTCATGAACAGACAGGGGCACAGACAAAGGAAGCAGTTCGAAAAGAGCAGCACAAAGAACAATTAATTCCTGAACCTGAAAGGGACATAATCCACGAAATCAACCTCACGGAAGGCATTTCTGACATGAATGAAAGCATGAAAAGGTTCGCAAAAAAATATCACCTTGATTCAACAACGCTTGCTTCAATGGATGGATTTTCAATCGCCTCATCACATCCGGACAGTGAACAGGAGGCAGCAAACCTTACCGCACGATATCAGGTTAATGGAATAACAGAAATAGGAGACACCCATATCATCCCTCTCGAATACAAAGCAGAAAAGATCCTCATTTTATTCAGAACAGTCCGGGAAATTCCCAAAGAACAGGCAGAGATGATGATGCGGGACGCAAGGATTATCCTCTCCCATTGGTTATAGGTATTTAAGATTTATTCATCTTTTTTCCCATCCACATAAAATGGTTGTGGAAACGTTAATTTGACAGGTGAGTCCAACCAGTATATTTGATTTGCAATAACCCACTCATATTAAATAATACAAAACCAAAACGCTATTTGGTATAATCCGAAATTTGAGAGGTGCCCATGGTCAAAGTTTATACAATAGCGTCAGGAAAAGGGGGAACGGGTAAAACTACAACATCAGCCAATCTTGCAACCTGTCTTGCAGAGCTGGGGAAAGAAACGTATGTGATGGATGCTGACATGGGGATGGCAAATCTCGGCATCATTATGGGCCTTGAAGATACCCCCATCACACTCCACGAGGTTCTTGCAGGAAACGCTAAGGTGTCTGAAGCAGTCTATGAAGGGCCATGTGGTGTAAAAGTTGTTCCAAGTGGTATATCACTGAAAGGATTCCAGAGTGCTGATCCAGACCGGTTACGGGATGTAATGCGTGAATTGATTGATAAATGTGAATTTCTCATCATCGACGCACCCGCAGGGATTAGTCGGGACGGTGTGATACCGCTTGCCATTGCAGACGAAGTTATTCTGATTGTCAATCCGGAATTACCGTCTATGGTGGATGCATTGAAGACAAAGATACTTACCGAACTCGTGGGGGGGAAAGTGAAAGGGGCGATACTTACCCGTGCCACGATGGAAAACACTGAGGTATCAAAACAAAAAATGGAGGAGGTACTGGGAGTTAAAGTGATAGGGATAATCCCGGAAG
>CAZBYH010000229.1:0-2535 GCA_964496155.1 uncultured Methanoculleus sp. | reverse complement strand
TCCGTTACAATCCGGAATACATCAAACCCGACATTAACGCCGTCTGCAACCGCTCGTTCTGAACCATACTCCATCACGAGATTCTTATTGAAAAATCCAAGCGTCTGTTTAGAGGGAGTCGCCGTAAGACCAATCAGATGCGCATCGAAATATTCCAGCACCTGACTCCAGAGATTGTAAATAGAACGGTGGCACTCATCGGTCACAATGAAATCAAAGGTCTCAATCGGAATGTCGGCATTATAAATGACATCCCTTGGTTTTGTATCCTGCACCCCATCCTCAAACGATGAGAACTCATCTGCTTCTGAATCATACTCCTCATCTCCCTTTAATATGGAATACAATCGCTGAATAGTGCTGATGCAGACCTTTGCCACCGGGTCGATACTCTGGCCGGAGAGGTGCTGCACATTATACAGCTCAGTAAACTTCCGCCCGTCATCCGGGGTGACATACATCAAAAACTCCTTGTATGTCTGCACGCCGAGACTTGTTCTGTCCACCAGAAAGAGAACACGTTTTGCGTTGCAATGCTTAATCAGCCGGTAGACAAACGAAACCGCAGTAAAGGTCTTTCCTGAACCGGTCGCCATCTGTATCAGAGAACGGGGATGATCCTCTGCAAACGAACGTTCAAGATTGGTGACCGCTTCAATCTGGCAGTCACGAAGGCCGGTTGTAACCAGGGGAGGATACTCCTGCATCCGAGAACGAAGCGTCTTCTCCTGCTTCATCCGTTCTGAAAATGTCTCTGGCCGGAGAAACGAGAATACCCTTCGTGAACGGGGTTCCGGGTCACGTAAATCCCTGAAATAAGTCTCCTTTCCGGTGCTCTCATACCCGAACGGCAGAAACCCCAGTTCATTCGGGATGTTGGTAAGCTCCTCGTTGAGATACCCGTCTGACTGTTCAGAGACGCCACTGAGGGTAGTTCCCTCCTTTTTCGCCTCTATAACGCCGACAGCCTTTCTGTCAACAAAAAGCAGATAATCTGCAAATCCTTCGTTGAGTGGGTATTCGCGTACTGCAACTCCCGTTCCGGCACCGAGGTTCAACTCATCTCTGTCCTGAATTGTCCACCCCGCAGCAAGGAGCATCCCGTCAATGGTCATCCTTGCTTTCTCTTCCGGTGTCATTGCATTCGCTCGTAATGTTCATTCTATTTTTAAAAGCATAACAATATTCCCCCAGATTAACGATAAAATCATGATGCTTTATCAGAATGGGAATCGTGAAAGATGAACGCAGCCCTCGTCTGCAAAAAATGAGAAAATCAAAAAAAAGAGTAGAGATAGAGATAGAGGGGTTCTCCCTTCAAATCCCTCCTCCATCACACTACCGTAATCCGCCCATCCACAACCGGTGAAATGGGAGAATTCTTCGCAATATCATCTGCAACAATCTCCATCAGATTCATCGCGGTGGCAAATTTCTTGTCATCAGGCATCTCTGCAACATAGGAATACCCGTCTCCTCCGCCGGCGATGTAGTCAGTCATTGCAACCGTATAGGTCGTATCCATACCAATCGGCACAAAATCGCCGGAATCCGTCACAACCATTAGATCTTCTATCCGTTCTCCCGCAGATATCACCGTACCCGTGTCATAATCCATGCAGAACGAATTACCCTCTGTATTGAGGACAAACTGCACTCCTGACACCTGCAAGAATCCTCCCGAACGTACACGTTTGGCACCGGGGCATCCGTCGCCGGCGATAACATATGCAGACGCAGACTGTTCAAGCGTCTCTTTTACCTCACTGCCGGTCATCTGAATCGTTTCAATCAGATTTTCGTAGGGGAACATATCCTGTAACGTGAGATAGGATATCTCGCCTGAAGGAATGATGCAGTCACCCCGGATTGACCCTGCACCGATGAAGGCGATATCAACATCGGGAACATTCCTGCAAACGGCATCCGTAATATAATTTCCTGCATTCGTCTCTCCTGTTCTCAACGTCTTAATCTGGACATCAAGAGGGACCGAGGAATACCCAATGCCTTCTGAGAGGCTTTCGGTATACATGGCGTAATAGGGGGTAATATACGCGGTGATTGCTTCGTCATCCGGCATATCCTCGGTAATTTTGTACTGCTGAATGCTTGTCCCGGTAACAGCGCCGTCAACCATCGTGATGTCAACCGCACCCATCTCCTCGCCATATCTTCCGGCATGCACGATGAGCGTCTGTCTACCGTCATCAAAGGTTATTGTCTCATTCCAGACGAGGTGGTCGTGGCCGCCGATGATCAGATCAATGCCCGGAACCGACTCAGCAAGCGTAATATCCTCATACCTTTCCTGATGGGTGAGTGCAATAATGATATCTGCTCCCTCTTTTTTGAGAGATTCAACCACTGCATTTCCAATTTCAGCAGTGTTTTCATACAGGATGATATCATCACTAAGGATGACAATTTTTTCCAGTTGCGGAGTAATAATCCCAAACACTCCCACCACTGCACCGCCAGCATCGAGGATGATATAGTCCTTCACGGTATCGTTGAGTTCTGGATCAGCGAAGT
>CAZBYH010000228.1:0-2544 GCA_964496155.1 uncultured Methanoculleus sp. | reverse complement strand
CTCACCGAACTGAATCCGTTCTCAAAGACGGGTGTAACATACATCGCAGATGCTATGTGTACAACGCACAGATCTGAACAGTGTGACCGTTGAAATTGTACACCCTGACCGCTCATAACTGAACAGTCTAAACGCTGAAACTGAACACCTCTCTCCTTCATCTCACTGAAATCTTCCCAACGCGTCAGATTTCTCATCTGAGTCGCCCTTTTGCACGCAAAATGATACTCAGAATAAATTGATTTTTTCTGCGAAGAATAGTCCCTTGGTATCACATTGATGCCAGAATGGAGTTTTCTACATGAAAAACTACAAAGAAATCCTGAGACTGAAAAGTATCGGGATTACGAACACGCAAATTGCGTCTTCGTGTAATTGTTCACGGACAACCGTGATCAACACACTAAAACGTGCTGAAGAATGCAATCTTGACTGGGAAAAAGTTAGAGATACGAGTAACGAAGAACTAACGAAAAACCTCATACCGTCGCATAAACCCAGTGTTTCCTATCAAATGCCGGACTATGAGTATATACACCGTGAAATGGCAAAGAGCGGTGTAACGCTGAGCTTACTCTGGGTGGAATACTGTGATCAATGTCGTCAGTCAGAGTTTTTACCCTATAAACAGACGCAATTCAACAAATATTATCGTGACTTTGTTCACAAAACAAAAGCCACCATGCACCTGGAACACAAACCCGGTGAAATTATGGAGGTTGACTGGGCCGGTCAAAAAGTTCCCATAACAGACACCGATACCGGTGAACTCATCAAAGTTTCCATCTTTGTCTCTGTACTTCCGTATAGCAGTTATGCGTATGTTGAGGGTTTTTTGTCGCAAAATCAGGAGAACTGGATAACAGCGCACGTACATGCCTACAATTATTTTGGCGGTGTTACCAGGATTCTGGTCCCGGATAACTTAAAAACGGGTGTCATTAAGAACACTTCTGATGAAACCGTTATCAACCAAACCTATCTGGAACTTGCAGAACACTATGGAACAGCAATTATTCCTGCAAGACCCCGTTCTCCGAAAGACAAACCCACCGTTGAGAAATCAGTAGGCATTGCATCAACCTGGATAATCGCTGCACTAAGGAATCAGCAGTTCCTTTCACTGCGTGAACTGAATGAAGCGATTCATGAAAAACTCATCGAATACAATACCAAAGAATTTCAGAAGAAAGAAGGGTGCAGAGCCTCTCATTTCGAACAAGAAAAGATGCATCTTCTTTCGTTGCCGGAACGGCCATATGAACCGGCAACATGGAAGATTGCTACGGTACAGTATAATTACCACATCACGGTTGAGAACAAAAACTACTCGTGTCCATACGAATACATCAAACAGAAAGTGGATGTCCGTATCACCAGAAACATTGTGGAAGTGTTTTATCAAGGCACACGTATTGCCTCCCACCCAAGACTCCATGGATATTCCGCTCATTACAGCACAATTTCGGAGCACATGCCGGCAAATCACCGGAAGTATGTTACCTGGAATAGTGACCGTTTTAAAAAATGGGCAAAGAATATCGGTGTGAATACTCACACGGTGGTCTATTCTTTTCTTACCCGACATAAAGTCGAACAGCAGGGATACAAATCCTGTATGGCACTCCTGAAACTGGCAGACAAGTATTCACCACTGCGTCTTGAAGAGGCATGCAAACGTGCATTGTCATACACTCCAGAACCCAGTCTGAAAAGTGTTCAGGCCATCCTCAGGTCAGAGCAAGTGAAGTTGCTGACTGATGATTCAGAATTGGATACAGAGGATACAGCATCGCAATATGCCTTCACACGGGGTTCTGACTACTACAGAAAAGGTGACGAACGATGCTGAATGAAAATACCATCAACAAACTCTACGAGATGCGACTCAACAGTATGGCACAGACTTTCCGTGATCAGATGGCAGATAATGTATTTGCCAGTATGCCATTTGAGGAACGGTTTGGTCTGCTTGTCGATTCAGAGTGGCACAGCCAGAGAAATAACAGACTGAAACTGCTCATTAAAAAAGCAGAATATGTCTATCCACAGGCCTGTGTTGAAGACATTAATTATATGCCGGGTCGCCATCTCGATAAAGGACAGATTACGAGGCTGTCTCTTTGTAATTACATTTTGGATTCTAATAATGTTATTATTCTTGGTGCTACAGGTACGGGTAAAAGCTATCTGGGTTGTGCATTGGGTATAGCTGCAAATCGCAGTTTTTATTCTGTGAAATACATAAGACTCCCCGATCTCTTTGCAGAACTGGCAATTGCCCGTGATGAAGGTAATTTTCAAAAAGTCATCAAGCAATACAAGAAAGTGAAATTGCTCATTCTGGATGAATGGCTTTTACTGCCACTTGCTAATGATGAAGCAAGGTATCTGTTAGAAATTGTGGAAGCGCGATGTAGGAGAGGATCTACGATGTTCTGTTCCCAATTTGATATACAAGGATGGCATCAGAAAATTGGAGAAGAACCTGAAATATAATCTTTTCAAGACCTTGGCATCTTTTTCCAAAGATTTAATTAGAAG
>CAZBYH010000227.1:0-2560 GCA_964496155.1 uncultured Methanoculleus sp. | reverse complement strand
AGTATGGTATCGTAACCGAACCGGTTCCTGCGGCTATTGCTGCATTGGAAGATAAGAAATCCAGCGTTAAAAATGAACTCAATTCCGATGAACAAACAACCCGGCAGGAAAGGAATGATCTGATCCGACAGATTGAAGCACTGAAATCAGATAAAAAAGAACTTGGAGATCTCCACGACATGATCTCGTATGACAATGCGGAATTCATGAAAAAGAAGGCGGCGGTTATCGAGCTAAATAGAGAAGTGGTGAGTCTTGAAAATAAATTGCGTGGACGGACACCTTCATTTGGGTATGTTGGAATGCCCATAAAGAGGTTTTTGACTCACTGCGATGACATCGCATCTGATTTCCTGTTGCAATCAATTCATCTGTATCTTTCCAAAACGGATCCCTATTTAGATACCAGTACGGAACTTCCGGAATGGTTTGTTTCTGTCTTTGAAGGCTGGTGGAAAGAGAAAACAGCCATTATTCAAAGGGAGAGGCGGTCCAGTGGAACCGTGTCACATAATCCTGTATTGCTTTTCGATTCTAATCATCGGGAAATCACTCTCTTGATTCCCCCGCAACATGTCCAGAGCAAACACCCCATTGATGAAGTTGACATCATCGTGCACACCTCATCTGAAGTAATCTATGAAGAATCACACCCCCTGTACCATGAAAGCGAGGGATATACCAGCGATGAGATCCTGCTCCCACTTACGGTTCCTTCCGATGTATACCATGTTGAGATAGTAACGAAAGACTCATCAAAACGATTCCAACCCATTGAGATATTTACCCCACTAAGGAAATATGCCTGTTTTGATTATGAATCCGGGCGGATGCTCTCAGGAAACGGAAACATCATTGAAAAAAGTGCGTATGTACTTTTTTCAGAACCTATCTCCGTAACACCAAAGAGTGCAATTGTTGAATCCGGGCGGTTTTATGGGCCATGGCAAGGGTATTCATATTATTTTATCGAGCCACAGTATTCGGGCAGTGATTCTGTTACCGTCGGACCGGTGGGTGAGACTGCTGATTCGAACAATCAGGCATACCCATCAGTTACTCTTGAACACTACCACATGCTTGAAGACATCAGGGTGAACGGCAAGACAACACTTACCGGACTGCCTCCAACGGTGCTTCTCACCCTTCCCTCACCGGAAGATATCTCAGATTACCGGCTCTCAATTCATCCACTTAGCACGGGCACTATCACAGAAACCCGTCTTTATACCTATGATGACTTTAAAGACCATTGCAGTTTCATTGAACGCGGGACGGTGTGCAGGTTTGATCTGTCCTCTGACCACTATTTAGGCATTCATCCTGTTGGTACATTTGCCGTCCGAATCCGTTGCCCGAAAAAAAGGTTTGACCATATCTTTGAGTTCTCAATTATTCCCAACCTTTCAGTTTCATTTTCAAAACAGCTTTATCTGCCGAATACGAGCAAAAGATTGGTTGTTCTGAATTTGAACGGATCTTCTCAACTTCAGTGCAAGGCTGATGAACCATTTGTTGCAGTAAAAAAGAAGGATGCATGGATTATTTCAGGGCCCGTGATGCCAGAGGTGCAGGGAACCATGAATTTCCCTATCCCGGGTGGTGCGGAATTCAGTGGCACCTTCTCTCTTCCAATTCATCATCTGTCATGGCGATTTGAAAATCCGGAAAAAGGAATAATCGGTCCCATTCAACGAGAAATTATCACGGTTTCCGATGACACGTATGATGAACTGGGTGACGGGAAAAAACTAACACTATTCCTTCCTGAAGAATATTCAGGCACGGGTACCATCACCGTAACTCCAGGAGAGAGTTATATCATGAAGGAGATCAAAAAGGGGAAAGCAATTTTCCCTCTTTCCCGGTTTAATGATATATTACGGGAAACCCATGCGCTGAATTATTCATTTGCATTTTCCTTTGAAGCAAACAAAGAGCAGTTCGAAACAAAACTCTTTGATCTGGATATATGGGAGATCTCGGGATTTTCCTGGAAGATCAGCACCGATGATCAGAAGAGAGAAGTTGCGTTTTCCTGGCAGGAAAAAGGGGATGTTCCGGGAAGACAGCTGATCGTCTGGAAAGCCGGACTGAAAGAAGGTACACCCCAGAAAAAGGCTGAACTAATGATACCTGCTAAAGCCCGATCATTAACCCTGTCTGATGCACGAACCAACGTATCTCCCGGAATATATTATGCCCAGTTCATCCGCATTCGTGATGAATGGAGTTCTACACCGGTTCTGTTCCCCGGGGAACACACGCCTAATTTCTTCCAGTTTTCGGTTGAACTTGAAGGGACGGATCTATTGAAGGAGGGGGATGACCTTCTTGCAGCAGGACAGTATGTTGATGCAATTGAGCGGTTTAAAGAACTCGAACAGCTTAACCCACAACTCGGTGAACTCTGGAAACAAAAAATTCAGAATACCTTCATGTATACATTCCGGTTTGATGAAGTCTTGGATCTCTTTGCTGAACTGATACGGAAAACTAATTTCCTAAATTCAGCCAATTATTCATACATCACATTTAGGTTAATCGATATCCTGAAAAA
>CAZBYH010000226.1:0-2581 GCA_964496155.1 uncultured Methanoculleus sp. | reverse complement strand
ATTATCGCTGCCTCATAGACAAACATCCGCAGGATTTCGTTCTTCTGCGTTCCGATACTCCGGAGGATACCAATCTCGCGTATCCGTTCGGTGACAGACATCATCATCACATTGAAGATGGAGACTGCCGCCACGAGAAGGGAGATACCTGCGATGGCGAGAGCAAAGCTCGTAAGCGTCCCTAAGGTCGATGAGATGGTGTCAAGCATCCGGCTGGAATCCTGCACCCTGACTTCATCATCCTTCTTGTTCAGGGTCTCATCGATGCTTTCCGAGATCGCATCAATCTCATCGATGTCATCGACAACGACATTGACCTGTGGGTATTCGTCCTCCCCGCCATACCGGCCGATGAAGAACTTCTCAGTCGTTATGATCGCATTGTCGGAGCTGATGTCCATGGACATACCCCGTTCTTCGAGGATGCCCGTCACCCGGACGGTTGTCTGCCCGTAATCACCGTCCTCGTCGCCGATGGAAATCTTGCTCCCGACTTCGATGCCGTAGCGTTCGACAAGATCCGGCCCGATGACGACCTGTGATGTGGTCGACGGAAAACTGCCTTCGGTAAGGGTGAGTATCTCCTTCATCGCCTCATCGTCCATCGCATAGATGGTCGTGCGGCCGCTGCTGTCCCCCGTCTCGATTTTGTCGCTCTCCGAGTAGAGGTAATACACATACGAAGACCCGGCGGCCTTTCTGATGTCATCGAACTGGTCATCTGAGATGTAGTCATCCTCGTCACTACTGCTTCCGCTGCTTGCGCCCGACCTGAACATGCTGCTGCCACCGCCGCTGTCAGGACTGACGACAAGGACATTCGCCGTTGCCGAGAGTTCTTCTGTGACAGAGAGGGTCATATTTGCTGAGATCATCCCGATGGATGCAATCGCAACAACGCCTATCACAATCCCCAGTGCCGCAAGGACCGAACGCAGGAGGTTCAGGCGTACACTCCGTACCGAGAGCTGAAAGATGATATCAGGTTTTTTCATGCAATTCTCCCGTCCTGTATCTGAATCGTACGGTCTGCGTACTCCGCTGTTGCCGCGTCATGCGTCACCATGATGACGGTGCGTCCTTCGCGGTTGAGTTCTGCAAGCATCTCCATTATCTGGGTGCTCGTCTTTGAGTCCAGGTTGCCGGTCGGCTCATCACAGAGCAATATCGCCGGTTCATTGACAAGCGCCCGTGCGACCGCCACCCGCTGCTGCTGGCCACCGGAGAGTTCCGCCGGGCGGTGTGCAGCAAGTGCCGCATCGATGCCAACCGAATCGAGGAGGGCCTGCACCCGTCCGGTGTCATCGTACTTCCGGTACCTGAGAACCAGGGGATATTCGACATTCTCATAGGCTGTCAGCAGGGGAATGAGATTAAATTTCTGGAAGATGTAGCCTATCGAGTCCCTCCTGAGTGCGGTCAGTTCAAAGTCACTGAGCTGCCCTATATCCTGCCCTTCGATACGGACGGTACCTGAGGTTGGCACGTCAAGGCAGCCAATCTGGTTCATGAGAGTTGACTTTCCTGATCCGGACGGACCCATAATGGCGACGAACTCTCCTTTCTCAATTGTAAGAGAGACCCCGTCAAGTGCGTTCACATCTCCGGAAAGGAGGGGGTATATTTTGCGCACGTCCTCAAGCGCAATAACCGGTGTGGAGCCCATTGTGGTCACCTTCACTTCTCTTTGTGCAGACGGGACCGGATGCTGTCACGTGCCCGTGCAAGGTAGCCTTTTCTCCAGGCAATAAGACCTCCTGCAATGATTAATATCCCGAAGAGAATGGGTATGAAAGGTATCCGGGAAAATCCATTTCCCATAGACCCGAGAGGATTCCGGCTGCCGCCCGGCCCTCCGGCGAAATCCCGTGCAGTGCCTGTTCCGTCGGCACCCGCTATTGCCTGCCCGCTGCTTCCGGTGACATAGAATTCTTTCTCGTATATGTTCCCATCCTCGTCCTTGTAGGTGACAAGAACCGGCACCTGTCCTGTACCCTGCATCGTGTAGGTCACTTCAAAGCCGGAGAAATCGTCCGGTTCAAGGGCACCAAGGACAGCAACCGGATTGGGATTCGCAGGTGTCGCCGGATCTCCTACGGTTACCATGACGGAATATGCATACTCAAGTCCGGCGTTTGTCACATCACCGGATACCGTTGAAGTCACACCGGACGAACTCACCGAGACCTCGTTTACCACAAGAACCGCACTGGTCTTGTCTGTCCCAAAGGTCATGGGGATGGAGACGGTGGAGCTGTGCTCGTTGACGCCGTTTCGGTAGCTCACCACAAAGGAGAGGTCACCTTCATCTTCCGGTGTGATTTTAAAGGTGATTTCTGCGGATTCGTCCTGCTCAAGGTCACCCACAAAAAAGCTGGTCTTATCACTCTTAATGCCGTCTGTGACAGGCGTAACCGTTATGGCACTCAGTTTGCCCTCACGGGGATTGCCCACGAGGACAGTGATGTCCTCGGTCTTTCCCTCAGTAAATATCTTGGGGACTCCCAGAAGGGAGACCTGTGGCGTGGTGTCTTCCACAATCACCGGGATGGAAGACCGCCGGGATCCTGCAGAACCAAAG
>CAZBYH010000225.1:0-2598 GCA_964496155.1 uncultured Methanoculleus sp. | reverse complement strand
GGGACACAGGAAACGGGAAATGAAGAGCTTCAGGCGAACGCATCTCATGTGCTCTGGCACACACGGTACACTTGGCATGCCAGGGAGTGGTAGTGCATTGTAGCACGCACATGGTGGTACTCATAGGTCCAAATATAAATGCACTGAGCATCAATACACGGATATGTCTCACCCCACGAGTGAAACTGGAGGAAATACTATCAAATACATTTCCGTGAAAGAGTCTACCTGGAGGGCCCTCCACGACCTGAAGGATGACGGGCAGAGGTATGACGACCTGATCTCCCGGATTATCCGGCATGAACGGGACTATCGGGAAGGGAAGATGATCGGTGAAATTGATAGTGCCGGGGAATTTGTTGCTTTTGAACCGGAAGTAATCATGAACGGCGAATAAATTTGACAGGGAGTGCGGGAAAGCGTGGTTACGATTGGTATTGAAAAAAGCGGAATAATGTATCAAAAATTTCACCCACAAAATTCTGATACATCATTGCAGATAAAATTCCTGAGCTAACAGACGATTTATTTTCGTGAGGAAATAAGGAACAATTCGGGTATAACCTTCCTCTTGCGGTGTTGTACCATCTTCATTTCAGTAGATGATGTACGGTGTTTTTCTTTACTTCCCACAACCGGATTTGTAGGTAACAGAACTCTGTTTCATTACCGACAACTTGTTTTGCTGGTATTCTCTTCCCCACAACCCCGTTTGTTGGTAACGGAACCCTGTTTCATTACCTACAACCTGTTTTGCTGGTATTCTCTTCCCCACAACCAGGTTTGTTGGTAACAAAACCCTGTTCCATTACCAACAACCCATTTTGCTGGTATTCTCTTCCCCACAACCTGGTTTGTCTGTAACAAAAAACGGTTCCATTCCACACAAAAAAGAATATTTAGATTATCGTTAAAAGGTCGGTAAATTCATATACCGCTGGATTCCGGCCTTTTCCTTCTTTTCTGAGAGAAATGACTGACGTATCTTTTAATGTTCCGACGATTTTCCGCCCGGTTTCATAGGGGATGCCGGAGTCCGTAACAAAATCCTGAACGGTAAAGATTGGCCGGATAAAGAGCGCATCGATTGCCTGAAGTGAATATTTTGAATTCAGAATCTCAGGGATACTCGTCTTCATCGTTGCATATAACGCAATAATCTTGTTTGCTTTTCGGGTATTCTCATTTGCCTGGTGCTCCACGCCACGAAGGAAAAAGTCAATCCAGCCATCCCAGTCATTATCCCGGGACAATGCAAGGAGACGGCGGTAATATTCTGCACGGTTCTGGTCAAAGAACCCGCTTATGGAAAACATCGGCGATGAGATGAGATTTTTGTGATACATGAGCAGAGGGATGAGCATTCTCCCAATTCGTCCATTTCCGTCAGAGAAGGGATGAATCAATTCAAACTGGCCTTTCAGAATTGCTATCTGGACTATGGGATCCTTTTCCTGACTGTCCATGTATGTTTCCCAGTTATTCAGATATTCCCATACCAGTACGGGCGGTGGGGGAACATACGTTGCTTCCTGAATGGAACAGCCAGAAGGTCCAATCCAGTTCTGCCACGACCTGACTTCCCCGGGCTCTTTATTTTTGCCCCTGACGCCATGGAGCAGTTTTTTGTGCAGGGATTTTATCAAAGGCATATACAGAGGTTTGATCTTGAGCTCAGCGATTGCCATCTGCATCGCCTCGCAGTAATTGGTTACCTCCTGAATATCTGCTTTTTTTGATGCGGAATGTTCCTTATTCTGATCTCTTTGAGATGCGAGAATTTCTTCAAGTGTTGTTATTGTTCCCTCAATACGGGATGAAATAATTGCTTCCTCGGTCATCAGAGGAGATAATAACACTTCGGGGTTAACGATTCCCTGGAGTATGCCATCATATCGTGCAAGAGCAGCATTGGATCTTCCGATAAGGGACACATGCCTAAGCCAGTCGATATCATCCCGGGGAAGCATTTTGGGATAAAATATTTCACCCATTATTGGTCTCTGTTACCTCTATTACCTTTATTACTACTAATACTACCGTACATTTCAAACTATGTGTTACCTTTCCCGGGTACGATGAATCGTTCCCCAAGCAGCTGGCAGGAAAGGAGGAGCAGCTGGCAGGGAGGGGGAATGGATGATGGATGATGGGTCAGAATGGAATACCCGATAGGAACGTTCAGCGGATCTCCGATGCAGGCATGTATTTATGTCGCTCTCTCCTAATCCCTATTGATATACGTGACCACCATCCTCCGGAAAAAAAATGGATCAAACGATGTAAGGCGATTGCAGGAGCAATTGCCTTTGATCAGGAGTACATTTGGTGTGAAGCAAATTGGTATCTTTGGCTCTGTTGCCCGGGGTGAGGAGACGGATGCGAGTGATATCGATATTCTTGTCGAATTTGCCCAGGGACACGCTACATTCCGTAATTTCATGAATCTTATCCAGTACCTGGAGGACTTTTTTGGCCGGAAAGTGGATCTGGTGACAACGGGTGGGATTGACCCCTATCTCCGCCCGTACATCGAGGATGAAGTGATTTGGTGTGAGGCGTGAAGGAATCTTTCTCAACCACATCATGGATGAAATG
>CAZBYH010000224.1:0-2603 GCA_964496155.1 uncultured Methanoculleus sp. | reverse complement strand
ATAATAAAGATCTCTTTTGCTCCTTCCTCAGAAACCCTGCGGGTAATACATGCATGATTATAGGGAGTATCTCCAAATTCCTCTCGTAAATCAAGATGCGCATCACAGACCACAAAACATTCAGACCGAAACGCACGGTAGGCACCAAGAGTGACGCTGTGCTCTCCCCCCAAAAGAATGGGGATTTTTCCGTCTGCCGCAATCTCAGAGGTGATATCAAAAACGGCATCGATAACATCCCCAGGCAGTGACGGAACTTCCAGATTGCCGAGATCATGAATCTCTGCTTCGCTTAACGTATAATCATATTCAGGGAGATACTGTTCAAAATTATAACTTACCTTCCGTATTGCATCCGGACCATGCCGCGTGCCTGCTGCATACGATGTAGTACCATCATAAGGCACCCCAAAAATAACGTACCGGGCATCTTCATACGATGCCTCGGCATCTGCAAAAAGATTGTTGGTAAAATATTGCATATCAAGTGTCAGACTTAGAGATCGAGTTTGCGTTTTCCCAGTGATGAAATGATGGGAATCTCGCCGCCTGCCTCAATGCTTTTCAGCTGTTCATCTGTTGCGTCAAGTTCAAACATTTCGTAGTCCTTGACATCCATGAACTGGACGGAGTTGCCTGAAATGGAGATTACCTGCGCGATTTTACGTTCAACAATAGGTGAATATGCCTTTGCGGTTACTGGCTGAACAATCGAGCGTTTCACCCCGTCAAAAAGGCCAACGACATCGATTCGTGCCTTTGCCGCACCGTGTTTTCCAGGTTTTGATGTTGAAATACCAAGAATCTTACAGGGCTCATCCTCAATAACCACATATCTGCCTTCTTTTAATTTTCCTATTTCAGTCTGTTGTTTACTCATGACGATCAATCAGCAATAGGTATCTCGGTAAAATTAAATAAATACAGTGGTAATGTGCACCTAATAAAAGGTTCAGATATGAGTTTTTTTTCACTATTCGACGAAATTACGTCAGCCGTATCAGATGCCATCATCGATATCGCAGGAACACCTGAAGCCGGGATAATCACAGAAATGGGAGCAGACGGCACCCCGACACAGGCAATTGACAAAATTGCAGAAGATATTATCCTCTCCTTTCTTCGTGAAGCTGACGCATGCGGCGAGGTTATCAGTGAAGAAGCAGGCAGATGCCGAATTTCTGATGCAGACGGCATCATCATTCTGGACCCGATCGATGGCACTTACAATGCAATCCATGGCATTCCCTATTATGCAATCTCTGCGGGATACATGGAAAACGGTGAGATAACAGCTGCATATATCAGTAATCTGGGATTTCGTGAGGTCTTTACTGCGGAAAAAAACGCGGGTGCCTATCTCAACAAAAAACCCATCCACGTCTCTCCGGTTAGCACACTTGATACTGCATCGCTCAGTCTGTATGGAAAGCAGCATCATATCGATTCGGTGAGAGAAATAGCAGGTACTGCCCGGCGATGGCGTCATCTGGGTGCATCTGCCCTCGAACTTGCCTACATCGGATGCGGAAGAATCGATGCTTTTGTCGATATGCGCGGAACTCTCCGGTATACCGATGCAGCCGCAGGCATGCTGATATGCGAGGAGGCAGGCGGCAGGGCTACCTCTGCCCTGGGAGAAAAAATTGAATTCTCGAAAGACGTCAGAGAGGGAAGAACGCTGGTCGCTACGAACGGATTTTTGCAGGAAGAAATTATCCGGTGTCTGGGGCGTTCGGTATGAAGATAAAAATTATACCTCGTCCGGACGACGTCCTTGCAGTCGATTACGCGCAGGAACTGGGCATTAAATTTCAGGATGATGGTCAGACAGTCTGGTTTGAACAGGGTAGTGCCCTGAACGAATCGTTTCATATATCTCCTCAATCAGATGCCGATGCCGATATTGCCGTCATTATCGGAGGAGATGGATCGGTATTGCATGCCGTGCAGTCGATGAAGCCTCAGATACCTCTCGTTGGCATCAATTTTGGGAGGGTAGGGTTCCTTGCAGACCTTGAAGCGGATGAAGCATACGCGTTTATCGCGCAGTTACATCCGGATACCATAGAAACAGAAGCACGAATGCGTGTGCAAATTTCTGTGGATGGCAAAATAAACGGCTGTGCACTCAACGAGGCAGTTATTGTAACAGAACGTCCGGCAAAGATGCTCCAGTTTTCCATCATTGTGGATGGCATTCCGGTAGAGGAGTTCCGTTCCGATGGGCTCATCATCAGTACACCCACCGGGTCAACGGCATATGCCATGAGTGCAGGTGGCCCCATCGTTGACCCAAAAGTGAAAGGGTTTCTGCTGGTTCCTCTGGCACCGTTTATGCTCTCTTCGCGTCCTCATCTCATTTCAAGCGAACGTAACCTCGCTATCCAGCTGGATAGCGACAAACCTGCAAGCCTGGTCATTGACGGCCAATATGCAGGTGAATTACACAATAGGTGTCTGATTACCGTTACCGAATCCCCTGAACCGGCACTCTTTATCAACGCCAATAAAAATTTCTTCATGAAAGTCGACCGGAAACTCAGGACGTTATAGTAATACAGAGTCCCTACCTCTCTATCTTCGTTTTTTAGTCCGTGACA
>CAZBYH010000223.1:0-2605 GCA_964496155.1 uncultured Methanoculleus sp. | reverse complement strand
TTTAATCCATTTTAGAGATTTCATCCATCCTTCGGATATATGAACGCATAATATCGGTTGATGTGACACATCCCAAAAGGACATCAGGGTCATCTCTGTCAACGACCGGGAGATGATGAAAATCCCCATTCATCATGCATGAAAGGGCATCTTCCATACTTGAATCGGGATAAAGAGTATAGACATCAGTTGTCATGATATCACGTATTGTTGCTTTACCGTAGTTCCTCGACTGAACATTACGTCGTGTGACAATACCCACCAGCTTCCCATCTTCAATAACCGGAAACCCGGTATGATGGGTTTCATTCATGAGACTGACCATTTTTTGCCAGGGATCGTCAGGTGAAAGACAGATAAGATTGTCCCATTTTTGCATGCCACTCTTTACCGATATCTTCTCAAGAATCTCAATCTGGTATTCTCCCCGATGTGCCGGAGACTGGGCCTTTGTTCTGAGCTGTTCGACAAAAATGGTATTTTCGCCAGTGAGAACACCGGAAACCGCCACCGCACCCATGGCAGGCACCAGCAGGGAAAAATCGCCTGTCATTTCGACAACCATAATCATCACGGCTATCGGTGCGTTCGCTATTCCCCCGAAAAGGGCGATCATACCCACAATTACGAAGGCCGGAACCGACGACAGTGGTACAATCTGAGGGATCAGCATATGCAGCAACATACCAAATGCTCCGCCTGCAGACCCCCCTATGGCAAGTCCGGGTGCAAAGACGCCACCACTGCCTCCCGACCCAATTGTCAGGGATGTCGTGAGGATTTTTGTGAATGGAAGCAAAATAAGAACAGACAATGGCAGCATGTTGTAAATCGCCAGTTGTAAGAAACCATATCCGGTACCGAGACTGCCAAGGCCGGTAATCATGGTCTCCGGGGAAATATAGGAGAGAGCGATAACCAATACCCCGATTAAGAAGGCACCTCCAACCGGTTTGAGATATTTAGGGAGATGGTGCTTTTCAAAGAATGCCGTAAATGTCCGTTTTGTTCCATAAAAGGTTCTGATATAGAGTAGTCCGACAAAGGCACAGATCACGCCAAGAATGAGAAAAAAAGGAATTTGACCAATATCCCAGTAGATCAGTGCCTTTCCAAAAACGGGGTCATACCCTTCAAAATACCCAAATATTGAATATCCAATTACGGAAGCCAAAAATGAAGGAATAATCACATCTGCTTCAACATCGCGAGTATAGAGGATTTCTGCAGCAAGAATGGCACCGCCAAGCGGGGCTTTGAATATCGTTCCAATACCGGCACCGATTCCGGTCGCAAGCGCAATTCTTCTATCGCGAGGAGAGAGTTTCAGGGCATCGGCCGCAATTGAACCGAATCCAGCCGATATCTGCGCGGTCGGCCCTTCCCGACCCGCACTCCCCCCGGTAGCGATAGTAAGAATCGAAGCAACGGCCTTTACCACCGGAACTCTCCAGCGAATTTTGCCATCGCCGTGAAATGCCTTAATCGCGGCATCGGTGCCGTGTCCTTCAGCTTCAGGTGCAAATCTTTGCACCAGCAGTCCGGAGGCGAGCGCACCACCACAGATTATCGGAAGAATGAGCCAGATGAACGGAGGTGGCGTCCATCCGGATATCATTTGCTCTGACTGACCTTCCAGGGGAAGATGATAGTGAAATATCCCCTCCATTACGAAATTTGTCCCGTATTCAAGCCCCCAGAAGAAAAGAAGTGCACCAATTCCTGATATGATCCCGACAACAATTCCTATGAGTATAGTCTTCTTAAAAGAAGAGGATTTTTCTATCATCGGCATCAGCTTAAAAAAC
The DNA here is from genome assembly GCA_964496155.1 of uncultured Methanoculleus sp. Classification (GTDB taxonomy): domain Archaea; phylum Halobacteriota; class Methanomicrobia; order Methanomicrobiales; family Methanomicrobiaceae; genus Methanogenium. The sequence goes on along the minus strand of CAZBYH010000223.1, from coordinate 797 downwards.
TATTTGTGCTTCTCAGTAATTAGATTACTTTATTTCTATTGAAATGAGCGGAAACTCTACGATAATCGTTATGCTTTGAAACAGTGACTTCAATGGATTGAATCCCCTCTGGCGTTCCCTTATTGTGCTGCATTGCAAATAATTCTCACAATAGTTAGTATCTTTACCCGCGATCATTTCGATATTGCACATTACTATTACAACATCCCCATCAGAATAGGTCCGGATGCATGTCTGATATGAACCGGATGAATATGCAGACGCCCATCTCCACCATCCTGGTTCAAATCTCCCCAACGCATGCCCCTTTCATCACCTCTGTATCCGGAACCACAGTAATGTCCGTCATTCCCATGACAAATGATATGACCACCTCTCATTTCACGCCCAAGTCACCCATCAGCATTGCCATGAATCTTAATGGTACCTCACGACATGAAATTCCCGCAATGCATCCCGCGATGTCACCTTCAATCGTAATCTTCCCCCAACCATATATTCCCCGATACATTTAATTTTCGAGGTATCTCCACGGAGGATCATTTCCACACTATCAACCGATTCAGCGGTCCCCTCACATTATATATCAAATACTTCAGAAAGTAAGAGTTCCCGGTTACCACGCTAAACCGTACAGGATGAATAATCAGAAAGGAGTGTTTGTGATAATTGTTTCCACTTCAGGGGCTGTTGCTTAGTTCAAACAGCAGCTCTTACAAACCCTTCAGTCGAATGAAATTCTCCTGATAACCATCTGAACAAACCATCGTGAATTCCTATCGCATCATGAATTCCTG
>CAZBYH010000222.1:0-2734 GCA_964496155.1 uncultured Methanoculleus sp. | reverse complement strand
GGATATATTACTGTAGCCCGGAAAAAGTAGTTTCCCTCACTTGGTTTTTCTTTCCAAGGGTTCCGGTACAGGATACTTCTATTACTCCGAATCACGCATATCTGACTATGAAGGGATTCGCAGACAGAAGTGCCCGGTGCATTTCTCTGCGTCTATTTTCCATTCTTCTTTTGCCGTTACAACAGGAGGCAAGCCTCTGATGAAAGACATCATATCAATACGAGATTTTAGCAGGGAGGAGATTGACTCCCTTCTTGCCCGGGCAGGTGCAATTGATGCATCACCGCAGATACGGAAAACACTTGATGGAAAACAGGTCGCACTCCTCTTCTTTGAGCCGAGTACGCGGACGCGGATGTCATTTACCTCTGCCGTGTCACGACTGGGAGGGACGAATATTACCGTTGACAGTGTTGAGGGAAGTTCACTATCAAAGGGCGAGACACTGGCTGACACCATGCGTGTGGTGAGCAGGTATGTAGACATTATTGTTTTGCGTCACCCGAAGGAGGGGGCCGCCCGCCTGGCCAGCGAATTTGCATCGGTGCCGGTGATAAACGCAGGAGACGGAGCAGGACAACACCCGTCACAGACCCTCCTTGACCTTTACACCATCCGTCAGTCAATGCCTCTCGACAGTATTCATGTTGGCCTCCTGGGCGATCTCCGGTACGGCAGAACCACCCATTCGCTTGCCTATGCGCTCTCCAACTATGATGTCACCATCCACACCATTGCACCGCAAACCCTTGAGTTTCCGGAGAGCCTGGTGACTGAACTGCACAAACGCGGGTGCAGGGTAGAGGAGCATGAAGATATTGCAGATATCATGCCTGAACTGGATGTCATATACACCACACGCATTCAGCGGGAACGGTTCCCGGACGCAGCATCATACTACAATGTCGCTGAGAGTTACCGTATCACACCTGAGGCACTTGAGGGGCATAAAGAAGGGATGATTATCCTGCATCCCCTGCCACGGGCAGGAGAAATTGACCCCCGTGTTGATGCAATGCCCTGTGCACGCTACTTTGAACAGGCAGGAAATGGAATTCCGGTCAGAATGGCCATGCTTGAAGAGGTGATCTGAGGATGAAGTCAAAAGCGGAGGGCCTTATGATAAGCCCTATCAAAGACGGAACCGTGATTGACCACATTCACCCAGGCGCCGCACTCATCGTCCTGCGGATGTTGGGCATAACCGGCAATACCGAGGAGGAACTCTCCATTGCAACGAATGTCACGTCTATGTCAGACGGTCAGGAAGGCAAAAAAGACATCGTGAAAGTAAGCAACCGGGAACTTTCAAAAGAAGAGGTGGACAGAATAGCCCTCATCTCGCCCCATGCCACCATCAACATCATCCGTGATTACATCGTGGTAGAGAAGAAAGGAGTCGAGACCCCGAAAGTCCTCTACGGCATTGTCCGGTGTACCAATCCCGGGTGCATCACCAATGCCAACGAACCAATTAGAAGTGCATTTGAAGTCACCGGAGAAGGCCTCCACTGCCTGTACTGCGACACACTGATCACCACCGACCTCGAAAACCACATCATCTGATTACCCGCCCGTGACCATCAATTTCGCCCCGGTGTATCCGGGTGCTTGATATCCATTTCCCGTCATCGGCGAGTACACAGGTGATCTGATGAATATCCACTTTTTTTCTGCCCCGTTCTTTTCTGAGGCGATTGATCTCAAGGCTCACCGGAAATGTCTCTTCACTGACGACAAGAGCATCAAAATCGGTGTCAAGAGTGGCGCCGTACTGGTCCTCCAGAGGAATAATAGTCCATGGTGCCGAATACCCCGAGTCCCGGATAAATGTCGTAAGACGTTCTTTGCGTTTTTCATACGGCGCAATAGGATGATTTTTCACGCCAGCGAATACATCGGTGGAAAGACCAACAATAACACATCCGTTCCTTCCGGCAAGCTCAAAAGAACGGGAAATGAGCTTTTTATGGCCATCGTGGAGCGGACTGAATGTGCCCCCTACCATAATCTTCATTTGACGGTGACGTTAAACGTAATACCTATTATGAATAGCGATACTTCTGCCGGAACCCCTGCATTTATTGCCGGAAATGCAACCGTGACCGGAGATGTTACCATCGCAGACGATGTCAGCATCTGGTATGGGGCAGTCATCAGGGCTGATAAAGACCAAGTCACCATCCACCGCGGTTCAAACATACAGGATAACGCAGTTGTGCACACCACCGCCGGCTGTCCGGTATCCATTGGCGAATATGTATCTGTCGGCCATGGTGCCATCATCCATGGTGCAATGATTCAGGACCGCGTGTTGGTCGGGATGGGCGCCATCGTAATGAATAACGCGGTTATCGGAGAAGACAGCATCATTGCAGCGGGGTCAGTTGTCACCGAAGGAAAAGAGATACCTCCCCAGTCTCTCGTTATGGGTGTGCCGGGCAAAGTCATACGGGACGCATCAGAAGAGCAGATCAGCCATATCATGAAAAACGCCCAGTCTTACATTGAACTTGGAAAGGAGGCAAATAATGGCTGAAATCGCGGTCATCGGCGGTGGCGTGGCAGGCATTCAGGCAGCCCTTGATATTGCAGATCATGGCATCAGAGTACACTTGATTGAACGGGAACCGTCCATCGGAGGTCATATGGCCCAACTGGACAAGACATTCCCGACAAACGACTGTTCCATGTGCATCCTCTCCCCAAAGATGGTGGACGTGGCCCGCCACCC
>CAZBYH010000221.1:0-2739 GCA_964496155.1 uncultured Methanoculleus sp. | reverse complement strand
TTCCTTGTCATTGGCATCATCACCTGCCCCGGGTTCGTCTGAGCTCCGGGCAGGCGGCCACCTTATCATCGCATGTCCACCTCATCGCCGCATGTGCCCTCCTGCAGGTCACGAGATACCGGTACATTCTCCGGAGAACGGAGGCAGATCCCGGCACATGCCAAACCGTATCGGGTCTCCCTCCGGATCTCCTTCTGGATCTCCCTCTCTTCAGAACAGAGTACCTTTTTTTCTCTTTCCCCGGCGGGTGCGGCAAAGATAGTTATCCCTTCACCGCAGACCATTTCGTATGGAAGCCGAGGAGCACCCTTGCATGCAATACCGCACTATTCCCAAGACAGGAGACCGTCTTTCCGCACTGGGATTCGGGGCGATGCGCCTCCCGGTGAAGGGGTATGCCATCGATGAAAAGCGTGCCATTGCCCTCGCCCATGCAGCATTCGACGCCGGAGTGAATTATATTGATACCGCTGTTCCCTACCACATGGGCACCTCAGAGGCATTCGTCGGCCGGGCACTCGCGGGTAAATACCGTGAACAGGTCAGGGTGGCAACCAAACTGCCGCCGTGGACCGTGCACAGCCGTACAGACATGGATGCAACCCTCACCGCCCAGTGCTCCCGTTTGCAGACCAAAAAAATTGATTATTATCTGCTGCACAGTCTGAACCGCGAGAACTGGGACAAACTTCTTGGCCTCGGTGTGATGGACTTCCTTGACAACGCAGAGGCAACCGGGCGGATACAAAATGCCGGGTTCTCTTTTCACGGCGACCCCGAGACCTTCCGCGAGATCGTGGATGCACGGGACTGGACCTTCTGCCAGATTCAGTATAATATCCTCGATGAAGAGCATCAGGCAGGCACCGCAGGACTCCGGTATGCTGCTAAAAACAGTCTGGCCGTGATGGTGATGGAGCCCCTGAGGGGCGGAATGCTTGCAAACGCCGTCCCCTCTGCGGCACAGGATGCCTATGATGCTGCTGCGGTGCACCGAAGTCCTGCCACCCATGCTCTCCGATGGGTGATGAACAACCCGGAGGTGACCGTCGTTCTCTCCGGCATGAATGAAGAGGCACATCTGGAGGAGAACCTGCAAACCGCCCGCGAGACCCCCCCAAATTCCCTCACCCCAAACGAGGTGGCGATGATGGCCGAGGCACGGGATGCCTGGCGACGGGCAATGCAGGTTCCCTGCACCGGATGCGGCTATTGTATGCCCTGCCCGTTCGGGGTAAATATCCCGGAGTGTTTTAATCTCTGGAACAACCATTCACTAAGGGAAGAGGGGCTAGGCGCAAAAATAGAATATGCAGCCCGCCTCGGAGGGGCGCTCGGTGATGCTCCCGGTAACGCCGGACTCTGCCGAGCCTGTGGAAAGTGTTTGACACACTGTCCACAGCAGATCCCTATCATCGATGCCCTCCACACGATGCAAAAGACCTATGAAGGTCCGTTGTGGGGGGCAAAGAAATTCATCATCTCCCATGCCGCCGGAGTGGGAACACGCATCCTGGCGCACCGGGCAAACAAAGGACGTGAGAGAGAATAATGCAGGGATTACAAATTACATGGAACGGCAGAACCGTGACCGTGAACGGTAAAATACAGACAGATACCGACCGGTTTGTTGAGTCGATTGCAGATGAGATATGGAATTACAGTGGATACACGATAACAAGTGGCTATGCTGCATCCCTCTTTGGCCATACCGGCCCGTGTGAAGAGGTGGAGTTTACCCTCCCTCAGATCTGTCTGGATCGTTTTTACTCTATCATAGAAGGGCTCTATAAAGCCGGATTTGACGTGATGAGCCCCGGAGACGGGTTGGAATGGTATCGTTTGTTCCGCTCCGGTGCCGGTGTCCGTATCGCCCGCGACGAGAAGTTCTTCCCGAATGTGCATATTCGGTCCATGCCTCTCGCAAGCGACCAGTTTTCCTATCTGAACCGTTTGAAGGTCATGGTGAACGGCAAACGGTTCTTTGCTGCACCGCTTGAACTCCTCATCCCGTTCATCCTGATGCCGGGCGACCGGGGCACGCCTGAACAGGCTCAATATCTTTATACGACCGGTAAAGGAGAGATCAATGAGCTTGATCTGCGGAACTGGATGGATCATCTTGGCGTTGACCGGGCGCTCATTCCGGTTTGAATATCCTTTTACTACAACCAAGAACCTAACTTTTTATCCCCTCATCCGCACATTTTAACATCCATCACATAAAAGAGAACAATATGACTGCTCCTTGGCGTGACCTTCTCTACCCCGGCAGTATGGGGATTTCGTTTTTTCTTTGCTGGTGCACTGATCGCCCTCGTATTCCGTTTTTCAACCATTGAATCCGTATTAGCCTTCTGGGCAATGATCGCCGGATGTGCTGTTTGCTTTCTGCTGCAACTCCGGATTGCAATCCACAGCATATTTGGTAAAAAACGCACACCCGGATTAATTGGAACTTAAATAGATCCCAAAACTATCCAGCACCCAAAAAAACCACGCAGACGGCGAAACGTGTTGATCTCACGCGGAGACAGACGACGTCATCAACGTAAAATGTCCGTCAATAGAATCAGGGAAATAATCTACAGGAATTAATTTTTTCACACAGAACCTGTTAGAAATCATATTTTCAGAAGCTAAAAATAGAACAGTTAACGCTCTTTACCTGTCTGTAAATACCCAAAACAGGGGAGGGAGGTACACCCCCGTTTTTGGTGGAAATCGAGCTGTTCAGGA
>CAZBYH010000220.1:1317-2762 GCA_964496155.1 uncultured Methanoculleus sp. | reverse complement strand
CGGTCCCGAAGAAGGTGCAGCAGATGCACAATGATCCCGGCACCCTCTCTCTTGCTCGGTGCGGGGGCATCTCCCTTACCATCGCAGAAGAGACCTACCACTTCACCCGGGTTCGGTGAAAGGGCTACACATGTCCGCCTGAAACACCAACCTCTTGATGAAACAGAGGAGCCTGCGTTCTGGGCATATTCCCCATGAGAGAATTAATATTGTACAAAACAGAATTCCCCTATCCTCAAATCAACTCAGAACTATACCATATAATCCGGTAATGCGAAATCAAGTCAAAATAAAGAGTTTAAAAAGCATCTTTACGGTTCATTCCACAGCAACTATATTTTAATTAATACACCGCCGCCGGACAATACAGATATTCCTGAAACCCGACGAAGGTCTTCCGTGTCGCTCCGACACCTCCCAGTTCGTTTACCCCGTCGGATACCCCCCGGTATTTCAATCTAAGAAGGTCAGGGAGTTTATTGTCATCCAGTTCTCTTACGCCATCCCGTATGTATTGCTCAAGCACGAAAGCGAGAAACTCCTGTTGTTTGTCGCTATAGGTGTGCAGGTGTTTTCTTGCATTTTCTGCACGCGTCGTTCTTGGGACAAGGTTTCTCTTATACGCGATATAGGCAAGGACATCGTAGAGATCACTATTTTCGCCGTGCACGAGTTTTCGTAAATCTTCAAGCTGGGTTACTGAGTATCCCTTTTCGCTCAATCGGTTCAGAAGACCCTTTCGGGTATCCGGGCGGCTCCAGATAGTTCTGAGTTCCTCTTCATCGGTGAAAAATGAGGGAATGTCTCCGAAGAGCTGTTTCACAAATTCTTCTGCGGAGATAGGAGTTCCCGAGGGATTCCAGAAAGAGGTCTTTATCATACAATCAAGTTCGCGGACGTTATTGTCTGAGAGCTTGACCTTCACCATTTTTCTTCGGGTTGAATCACAGGTGCAGGGATAATTTCCACAAATTGTGCATCTATTGCCATCTTTTATCTCACCCGGAGGTTTGGGAGGGGTGGGGTGATAGAAGTCAGGTTCGAGCGGTTCGCCGTCCCATTCATCATCGCTGAAGTGTTTGTGTGCCCCGACAAAATCGTAGATCGTGAAGTAGTCCTTTCCATCATAGAGCCGTGTTCCTCTCCCAATGATCTGTTTGAATTCGACCATTGAGTTTATGGGTCGCATCAAAACGATGTTTCGTATTTCCGGTGCATCGACACCGGTGCTGAGTTTATGAGAGGTGGTGAGTATGGTTGGAATACTCTTTTCATTGTCCTGAAAGTCTCTTAGGTGCTGTTCGCCGATTCCACCATCGTCTGCCGTTACCCGGTGGCAGTAATTGGGATTTTTACTGTCTGCATACTGGTTGATGAGGTCCCTGACTGCCGCAGCGTGAATCTGGGTTGCACAGAATACGAGTGTCTTCTGGTTCTGGTTGATG
>CAZBYH010000220.1:0-1217 GCA_964496155.1 uncultured Methanoculleus sp. | reverse complement strand
CCAAAGTATGCGTACGTATCGACGTTTACATCCCGTTTTGGGGTGGCGGTCATTCCGAGTTGGACGGCGGGGCTGAAATATTTTAGTATCTCCCTCCAAGTGCTCTCATCGTTTGCACCGCCCCGGTGGCACTCGTCGATGACGATGAAATCAAAGTAGTCTTTTGGATACTCACCGAAATAGGGTGATCCTTCCGGCCCGCTCATGAAGGTCTGGAATATGGTAAAGAATACACTGCCGTTTTTGGGAACCCGGCCCTTCTTTTTGATGTCGGCGGGCGATATCCGTACGAGTGCGTCATCCTCGAATGAGCTGTAGGCGTTGAATGCCTGATCGGCGAGGATGTTTCTGTCGGCTAAAAAGAGTATTCTTGGTCTTCTCATCCCGTCCCGGCGCATATTCCAGCGGGCATGAAAGAGTTTCCACGCAATCTGGAATGAGATGGCAGTCTTTCCGGTCCCGGTTGCAAGGGTGAGGAGGATTCTCTTTTTTCCCTGTGCAATCGCCTCAAGCGTTGTGTTGATGGCGTTCTCCTGATAGTAGCGCAGTTGCCATGTCCCGCCCCGGTCTTCAAAGGGAATCGCGGCGAACCTTCCCCTCCAGTCTGTTGTTTCCTTTTCTTGTGTTGTCTTTGGTTTGGGATAGGTCATCTCCCAGAGTTCGTCAGGTGTGGGGTAGGATGAGACATCGGTCTCGACTGCGTCCTCCATATCAATGGCGTATATTTCCTTGCCGTTTGTCGCGTAGGTGTAGCGGATGTGCAGACGCTGTGCGTAGTCCTTGGCCTGCCCGACACCATCGGTATAGTATTTTCCTTCGGCCTTTGCCTCGATGATGGCGAGGTTCCGGTTCTTATATTGAAGGACATAATCGGCCTTAAGGGGCCTTTCCCTCTCGCCCTGACCAATGAGCCGCCCTTTGGAGATGGGAAACTGCTTTCTTATGCGGCTTCCCTCGACAACGCCCCATCCCGCTTCTTTTAGTGCGGGATCGATGTACTCACACTCGGTCTCGGCTTCGTTGAGGCTTGTGTATGGTTCGTTGTTCTGGCTCATAGGGCATTTCCGGGGGGGATGAATGGATATTATTTTGAATTTCTGATTTGTTGAATTTCCCAATTGTCGTAGATTTTCAACATCATCTATCTTAAATATCTTCTATGTCAGTTCCCCTGCAAAAGCTTTCTGAAGCAGGGATTGTTTGAGGTCTTCGAGGTT
>CAZBYH010000219.1:0-2770 GCA_964496155.1 uncultured Methanoculleus sp. | reverse complement strand
TATCAAAGAACCGTTCCACCACCAGTGACGAGAGACCATTTGTGTAGGTCGCATCTGCCTCCTGCCTCAGAATAAAGAGCCGGATCAAGTCTCCCAGACGTGCCGGGACAATGAGGTTTGCCGTCTGTGACAAATAGATACAGGCGGTAGAAAGCCAGAGGGAGACAGAAACTGAGAGGCTTGCAAGAATGGAGCGGTACCGGAAACCACGGAGAAACCATGCGCCGACACAGATGACAACAGCAAGAATCAGGTATGACCAGACGGCGTTCTGAACAGCTAACAAAAGGTCATCCCATACGCGATACAGCATAAACGCAATGATGCCAACCGCAAGAACGGTGGGCAGCACAATGGCCGTTGCCTTTTTAATCATTCAGGATTCCGCCTCAGGTGGAAGACTGCCATCCCCATTTCATACACGTCGCTGAATTTGACGGTCGTCTTGTCACTGGTTCGCCAGCGCACCGGAATCTCTGCGATACGAAATCCCCGGTTCTGCGCCCGGACGAGGAGTTCTGTGTCCCAGAACCAGTGCGGGGCTTCAGTGTCGTTTAGAAGGGTGAGTAGGGGAATTATCCGCCGAAATGCCTTAAACCCGCACTGATGGTCATACAGACTGCTCTTCAGAACTAGCCGCACCAGAAGATTATACCCCTGACTCGCCACTTCACGCCCCTGTGTGCGCACAATATCACTCTCCGGCATTAGGCGGGATCCGGTTGCGATATCACTACCATCACGAATGGCCTGTATCAGTGCGGGAAGGTGCGCCATATCGGTGGCAAGATCCACATCATAATAACAAACAATAGCTGCATCCACTGCACGGATAACGCGGGTCAGTGCCGTTCCACGGCCAAGACGCTCATCTGCGTGAAAGAGCCGGACACGGGAGTCCTTTTTCTCCCATTCGCGGACAAACTCCGCACTGCCGTCGGTGCTGCCGTCCTCTGCCACCGCGAGCAGGAATGAGTCTGTGATCCCCTCCAGCACCTCAATGGAACGGGGGATAGCCACCTCGAGTGCTTCCCGGTCATTGTAGACGGGGAGGATGGCACAGACCTCGTATTCAGTCATGAGACACCTTCCGGGAAAGAATCATCTCTGCCACCGCCTGTGCTGCAACCACCGAACCCTCCATGCTCCGTTCGGGGTAGTTGGGAGAAGAGAACATACCGGCGCAGTAGCATCCGTCCACTTCGTAGGGAGGAATGAGACTCCGGTATCCGGTGGTATATACCGGCCCGGCGGCGGTATCCGTCGTCATATAATGCCAGCGGATCTCATCAGGGGAGACGCCAAACCGGGTGCTGAAATCTGCGACCATCTTTTCTTCATGACCCTCCGAAAGGTGATCCCGGAAGTAGGATGCCAGATAGACGATGTGTTCCCCGTACCACTCAAAAGGAGCAAAGTTCGTATGCCCGATAACCGCCCCATACGGCGCTTCATCCTTCATATTGACCCAGTAAATGCCCTTCAGTACATCACGGGAGAGACCCATTGTCACACAGGCCGCCCCCTGATACGGAATGTCCGGGAGAGAGGGCCCGCCAATGGATGTGAGAATGGAGGGGCGTACGGTTGAGAGCACAACATCATAGGGAGCCCCATTGACCAGCCATGCACCATCTTCTGTTTTTTCAAGAGTTCGTGCAGGAATGCCGGTATGAATCGCCCCGCCATTCCTCTGGATTGCATCCAGGAGTGCCGTGATCAGACTCTGGTAGCCATGTCGCAGATATCCCAGCCGTTCCCCCTGGGGGCCACGGTCTGAACGGATAGCAATCCGTGATATCAGCCATGCGGCCGAGACTTCATGACGCCGGTCTCCGAATTTGCTGCGCAAAAGAGGCGCAAAGAATGATTCATACGCATGAAGGCCACAGGTATCGAGAATAAACGCGTCTGCGGTCATATCATCGTAGGAGGCGGCTTCATATTTCCCGGCTCTGAGCGTGAGAAGAGCAAGCCTGATCTTGTCACGCACGGTGAGAAGCGGATACCGGAGTATCTCAAATGGGGTTGTCAGTGGATAAAGCCGGCCTTCGCTGAAGTAACCGGTGCTCCCGTTGAGCCAGATGAGATCTGCTGAGAGACCAAGTTCATCCATAAGCCCGATGAGATGCGCATCACCCGAGAAGCAATGGTGGTAATATCGTTCAATATTGGTATTGTGGAGAGGAGAGGAGGATAAAAGGCCTCCTGCTTCTGCTGAGGCCTCCAGCACGTCCACAGCGTATGTGCGGGAGAGATAATATGCGGCAGAAAGACCGGTTAATCCCCCACCTATGATGCAGATTCTCATTATATACTTAGTATTGCCAGAATTGCCATAAGAAAGTTTTTGAAGTTATGAAAGAAATGTGTGGTATAGTCTGAAGAAGCAATTTTTTAATTCGATCGGATGGTGTGCATACATGAGAGTTTTTTTCATAGGATTTGGCCAGGCAGGCGGAAAAATTGTCGACATGTTCATTGAACAGGACAAGAAGGCACCGACTAGGAGCTTCCGGGGGATTGTAGTTAATACTGCACGGACGGATCTTATGGGCCTCGACAATATCGAGCTCAAGGATCGTATCCTCATTGGACAGACAGTGGTCAAAGGCCATGGAGTTGGCACTGATAACGTAACCGGGGCCAAAATAACCGCAGATGAGATTGACAGCATCATCAATACTATTGATAACCGCGGCACTCACGACATTGATGCATTTGTTATCTGCGCAGGTCTTGGCGGAGGTACCGGATCCGGTGGAACACC
>CAZBYH010000218.1:0-2772 GCA_964496155.1 uncultured Methanoculleus sp. | reverse complement strand
TGTTGCACTCCTGTTATTTGTGTTAGGCATTGGACTTCTTATCAAAGGAGCCGACTATTTCGTAAAAGGCGGCGGCGGTCTCGCTACCCGTTACGGCGTATCCTCAGCCACCATCGGGTTTACCGTGATCGCATTCGGCACCTCACTGCCGGAGTTTGTGGTAAGTATCAATGCAATCATCTCCGGCAACCACGGCGTCGCACTGGGTAATGTACTGGGCAGCAATATCGCCAATATCGCCCTTGTCCTCGCCCTCTGTGCGATCATCAGTCCGGCCATGTTCACCGGCAGACCATCCGGCAAGAGCTGGGCAAACAATGAGACCGTTCTCATGATCGCTGCCACCCTCTTTTTTGCGGTGCTCGCCATCACCGGTGAACTCACCCAGATATCCGGTGTGCTGATGCTCCTCGTATTCTCCATCATCCTTTACATCACCATGAAAAAATCCGGCGCAGAACCGGTAGAGCGTATTGAGACACACGGCAGAATGGACTGGGTACTGACCGCAGGCGGCCTGATTGCAGTCATCATCGGATCCCAGCTGGTGCTGGATGGTGCCATCACCATCGCAGAGGCATTCGGCATCCCGGAGTTTGTCATCGGCATGACCATCGTCGCAGTTGGCACCTCGCTTCCGGAACTTGCCACCTCCCTTGTCGCAATCCTGCGGGGCGATCTCGGTATCTCTGTTGGCAACCTGTTGGGAAGTAACATATTCAACCTGCTCCTTGTCATGGGCGCCGGAGCACTCATTCGTCCCATACCCATTCCGGTATATACGGACGTCATTATTGTCGTGCTCTTCTCGCTTGCGGTCATCCCGATTATGAGGGGAAAAGCCCGCTTCATCCAGGTATGGGCCGCTCTCCTCATGGTGGCATACTTTGCCTATATGATTGCCCTCACTATCGGACTCTGACCAGACCCAAATAACCCCTTTTTTCCAGCAGGTAAATTCACCTGCATTGTCTCAAAGAATATTCACCTGCATCGAATCAGAGAATATTCAGTGAAAAGAGAATCACCGGCACCATCACCGCACCCATACAGGTGACCCGCCGGACATTGACAAGAGAAGGAATCAACCCGACAAACGTGGCACATACGAGAATGAACAAACCAAAAAACCCGGTCAGCATAAACGCCAGCACCGTGACCACCCCTATCACTGCATAGCTCATCGGTCGCACCGGGACGCCCCCCAGAAACCGGGCACCCCGCCCACAGACAAGGGTGATCATAAACCCGCAGAGTGCGGCGCCCACTCCGCCCGCCAATAGTAAGAGAGGTGAGGGCATACCGATGGTGCCAAGGACCACCATCACCCCGTTTCTCATCCGCCCCAGTGCAATGAGAGCGGCAAGGCCGAGAAAGGCATTCGCCGTATTGGCCGCACTGGTGGCGATGATATACCCTTTTCCCTCGCTACCAGCCCGGAAGAGCGGCGAGAGGAGGGCGTTTGCGGTTGCATTCGAGAGACCGGGCAACCATCCAACGACAGCACCCGCAAAGGTGCCGATGCCTGCGTGCCAGACAAGACCTGCACCCCCGGTAGATACACACACCCGCACCTGCTCAGGCATCTTGCCGCCGGAGGCACGGAGCAGAACAGATATACCAAAAAGCCCGGTTAAAAGCGGCATTAAAACAGATGAAACACCCGAGGTGTGAGAGATGAGCCACGTATAGTGAAAGGCAAAAACCCCCAGAATGCCGGATAAAAGAAAGACCGCAGCAGACCATTCGGGAGATTCGGAACTGAGGATCAGCATCCCCGCCACGACAATAAGGATAATTCCCAGCCACCAGTCAATGAGAGGCTGCAAACCCGGCAGAAAAAGCATGAATACGGCGAAGAGCGGCATCACCATCATTACCGAGACGGCACTCCCCAACGCAGAGAGCCGCACAGCCTCCTCGCCCCTGCCCTGCATGCAGAGAGCATGCGCCGGAAGCACCGAGATGGCGGTGTCTGCATCCGGCACACCAAAAAAGGTACTGGGCACACAATCGGTGAAGGTATGCACCACAAGGGCACTGAAGAGGGCAACACCCACCGCTGGTGCACCGAGAATGGCAAGAAGTCCGCTTTCTGCCGCCACCATCATGCCGGCCATTGTATTGGCATGGATACCGGGGACAAGTCCGCTTATCGTGCCAAGAATGGTGCCGATGAGAACGCCTGCGATGATCTCTGTTACCACAAATAATCTGTGGCATGCAATGGGGGAAAAACCATCCGATACGCAAAAAACAATGATACCTCAGGTGCATATATACAGTAACATGAAGATTGCAATCACCAGACTTCCGGAAAAGGCAGGTGCCGACCGGTCGCTCTGTCAGGAATTCGGCCACGAATGCCTTATTGTCTCCCCAATGCAGGCACGGGTCTACGAGGATGCTGTGCAGACCTTTGTCACTGCGGCAAACGAGGAGACCTATGACTGCATCTTCTTCACGAGTGCCCTCCCCGCCCGTCTCATCGGGCCACTCCTGAAGACTACCGCACGCATCATCGCAATAGGCCCGCAGACAGCAGAGTATCTTGAAGAAGGGGGCGTTGAATCAGAAACCCTGCCGAACCATTACTCCCATGACTTTGTGCCCTATCTCGGGGAATGGATACAGGGAAAGAAAATTGGTATCCCCCGTGCGGATGTCCCAAACCCCAACCTTCTGGATGCCATCAGAGCAGCAGGGGGGGAACCCTGCGAGGTGCCCGTCTATGCACTGGAACCGACAAATACCCTCTTGGAGACGGAGGAT
>CAZBYH010000217.1:0-2806 GCA_964496155.1 uncultured Methanoculleus sp. | reverse complement strand
AGATAGATCCACAGGATCCCGTCTGCGAGAATATCGAGTGCTTTATGAGCGAGTTCAGCGTCTGTTCCCGGTGGGCCAAGCAGTTCAAGGGTGAATTTCATGCCGTCCGGATATTCAAACGGGCGGGAAAACGTTTCATAGGTACCGACACCGAGAAAGAAGAGATAGGGCGCCATCGGGGTCACCGTGTTGTCATACGTGATGCTGTCACGTCCGTCTGCGACAGAATGGCGGGGAATGGTAATGTCACCATTGCTGATGAGATTGGTGTAGCGGCTGTCCGCGATGATGGTGGTGGTATAGGTGCATTTTGCTGTCATGTCATCGATGCAGGGCACCAGTCGCTGGAACCCCCACTGCTGGCACTGGGTTATTTGCTGGGGCGGGGCCCCTTCAGGAGTGACATCGTAATACAATCCTTCCAGCACATTTGCGGTCGGATAACAGACGGTTTCTGTCTCAACGACAAATAACTCGCCCGGTGGTACTGGGTGTGCGAAGTGAATCCGGAGCAGGCTTTTTTCTTTTTCATAGGTGTATGACAGCGCTCGTCCCGGTGCTGATACCTGCTGTAGTTCCAGATTTTTTGCATTCAGGGTCAGTGTCTCAACCGGGGAGTCATGTGCCCTGAGTTTCATCGCGGAATGAACTATGGTCCGGGCATCATATATATCAAATATCAGATCCATGTGGCAGACATCAACGGGAATAATTCCGAAATCTGATGGATAATAGGTAAATTGGCGCAATTTGGTCATGGGTTCAGATATGCAGGAGAACTACAAAAATGATGCGTGGCCTCTTGCCTCAGATACCATAATGAATGATCATCGCATATCCTGATTTATTCCATTAGGATGTGAGTACTCTGAAATATATTCAGATTGGGGGGAAACTGGCAGTGTGCATGGTAGTACTTCTGTCGGTGTGTTGCGTGTGCGGATGTACGGATAACTCTTCAGCGGGCGATGAAACGAAAACGCCTGTGCCAACAGCAGCTTCAACGGCACAGTCACCCTCTCAGGGGACTGTCGGGGGGGCAGTGGTTCATTATTCAGTCATGAAAGAATATCTTCCGACCATGACCGGCAACTGGATTACGGGGGAGAAGGACGGGGCGACGATGAGCTATAACGAAGGATCATGGACCTGGGTGACAGCTGATTATACGCTGAAGTCAGATGACACAGTCACTGCTCAGGTAACCATTCAGGACACATGGGGTGCTGAAGGTGTCGGGTATTCTGGGATGTGGGGATCGCAGATGGCCATTGAGACACCTGAAATGAAGATGTATACCGGGACTGCCGGCGGATATCCTGCCTATTTTGTTGAGGATCGTGAGGAAGATACCTATTCTGAGATTATCAGCATCAAGGACCGGTTCTTTGTCTATGTCATCGTAGAAAACGGCAAACCGGAATACCTGACGGTCTTCAACAACCAGATCAACTTTAAAGGTATTGCAGGGCTTGCCTGAACTCTTTTGAATTTCCCTTTTTTAAACAACCTTTGGTGTTCATAAAGCGAGAGAAGCGATAGCGGATCTATTTCAGGTTATTGTTACCGTATGAGTTTCCTGCATTTCGCCATCTGTTCATGCCCATATGACCCCGAAAAATGATTCGGCGGTTATCATTCCATCGGGATAAATTCGGTTGCAGGAAATATGCGAGTATCCCTTCGGTTACGTTACGGGGACATCTTTCCCCAGGAAAGAGGAAACCATGGATGGAAAAAAGGGAAAATTGTATCGGGTCATACAAATGACCGCCTGAAACAGGTTAATCTCTTCGGTCAACAAGGCGTTTTGGACGTCCTTTCAATCGATGGAGTTCAAGATCCCCTCTGGGTGCAAAATGAAAGAGGATGTCCAATGCCCCGTCAGTATAGAGAGGACTGAGCGCGGGATTTTTCTTAAAGAAGGCAGAAAGGAAGTTTTCTTCCACCAGTTTCCGGTCACAGGTCTCTGGGTTACGGCTTTCAAGACTGACTCTCATCGCAACGTTGCCACCGTCCTCATCACTGTAGAGAAATGCCTCATATTCACCAGAGAGATACTCCATATTTTCTCGCTGGAATACCCCTTTCTCAATATCCACACGGTTGACGGGGATGGCATTTATATAGACCGTTTCAGCCTCACGGATCGGGTTTTTAACCCGCATGTGGGTTCGTCCGCAGGTGCAGACATCCCGGGAGATGACCTCAGTGACGTCCTCAGTGTCGTAGTTAATAAGGAGATTCCCACTCCTCTCCCCTTCCGGAATGAGTGTGGTCAAAACGATTCTCCCGCTCTTGCCATCGGGCACAAAGTTCTTGAGTTTCGGGTCATAAATGTCCACATGCACCAGATCCTCAGGCACATGGAGACCGTTTCTTACCGAACATTCACCGCACATCGTACCTTCGGTACTTCCATAGGTATTGTAGGCAGGAATGCCCCACATCTCGTCCAGATATGCCCGTGCCTCTTCAGCAAAACTCTCCCCACCCACGACGAGTTTCTTTAATCCGGATTCTTTGGGGTCAATCCCTTCGCCCTTCAACCGTTCGGCGAGGCGAAGGAGCTTAAAGACACTGCCGATAATGGCGGTCGGGTGGTAGTTGTGAATAAAACGGACGGGGAAGGTGCATTTCCCTTCAGGAATGACCGTAAAGCCGATGTTGTGAGCCGCAAGGGTCATGGTATTTGCACCGACGTTCATGCCGTAACTGGCGCAGACAGCAACGCGGTCACCGGCGCCAAATCCCTGCGATACAAATGCACGTGCATATTTTTCTGCGTAACGCTCCCAATCATCCC
>CAZBYH010000216.1:0-2873 GCA_964496155.1 uncultured Methanoculleus sp. | reverse complement strand
TTTCCAAACAGCCGGAAGAGCTTGCCCGCCTTGAACTGGACACGCTCAGGAGTGAGGACAGACTCACCACAGATCTGGTATTCCGTGATCCCTATTTCCTTGATTTTCTCGGCCTGACCGGTGCCTATCAGGAGAAGGATCTGGAGGAGGCTATTCTGCGGGAGATGGAATCCTTTATCCTCGAGCTTGGTGTCGGGTTTACGTTTGCCGCCCGCCAGAAACGGATCACCATGGATGGAGATGACTTTTATATTGACCTGCTTTTCTTCCACCGCCGCCTCCACCGTCTCGTGGCAATTGAGCTGAAACTCGACCGGTTCCGGCCTGAGCACAAAGGGCAGATGGAACTTTACCTTCGCTGGCTGGATAAATATGAGCGTCAGCCGGGTGAGGACTCACCCATTGGCATCATCCTCTGCGCAGGAAAAAAGCAGGAACAGGTTGAACTCCTCGAACTGGGCAACGCAGGCATCCATGTCGCCGAGTATCTTGTCGAATTACCCCCTCGGGAACTATTGCAGGAGAGACTGCGCCGGGCGGTTGATCTGGCGAGGGAGAGGATTGGGGATGTTGGTGTGATGTCGGAAGGAAGACATGTGGATTCCATGAATGAGGGAGAAGGTAACGTCGAGAGTGATACAGAACATGAAATTATTACTTGAGCAATAGATACATTTTGGAAGGAAATATGAAGAGTTGTCAATTGATTCGGTCAAAATTAAAAAATATCCCTATTGAAATCATAGATGGAGATAGATCATCAAAATATCCAAAAAAATCTGAATTAACAGATAATGGGGTTCCCTTTCTAAATACCACAATAATTGTAAATAATAAATTGAATATTGAGGATACTAATTTTATTTCACATCAAAAATTTTCTCAAATTAAAAAAGGGAGACTGAAAACAAATGATATTATTTTTACGACCAGAGGGAATGGGGTTGGAAAAGCGGCAATCTTTAATGGAAAAAAGTATTCCACTGGTCTGATAAATGCTCAAATGTTAATATTAAGGGTCAAATCACAGAATCAGAAGCACAGGCATCAAGCGGAGACGATCTCAAACGGCTGCTCTCAGAAGACCACCGCTACATCTTCACCCTTATCCAGAAGTTCCATACGGAGAAAGGAGGTACCTACCCGCAGATCTCCGAACGTGACGACATCATCGTAATCACCGATGAGGCACACCGCTCCCAGTATGACACCTTCGCCCTGAACATGCGAAGCGCTCTTCCCAACTCCGCATTCATCGGGTTCACCGGCACACCCCTTATGGTCGGTGAGGAGAAGACCCGGGAAGTCTTTGGCGACTATGTGAGCGTATACGACTTCAGACAGTCCATCGAGGACGGGGCCACGGTTCCGCTCTATTACGAGAACCGGAGGCCCGAACTTCAGCTTATCAACCCGAAACTCAATGAACAGATGGCTGCGGTCATCGACGGGGCCGACCTTGACGAGGATCAGGAAAAGAAACTTGAGCGAGAATTTGCCCGGGAATATCACCTCATCACACGGGATGACCGGCTCGAGAAGGTCGCTGAAGATCTCGTAGATCACTTCATGGGTCGTGGAATCCAGGGCAAAGCGATGGTCGTCTCAATTGACAAGGCCACTGCTATTCACATGCACAATAAAGTGCGAAAATATTGGGATCTGTACCTCGACAAACTGAGAGTCCGTGCTGCCACCGCAGGCCTGACAGATCAATCGGAATTGAAAGAAACCATTGCATACATGGAAGAAACCGATATGGCTGTTGTTGTTTCCCAGGCACAGAACGAGATCCCGGATATGCAGAAAAGAGGCATCGACATCATTCCTCACCGAAGAAGAATGGTGGAAGAGGATCTCGACAAGAAGTTCAAGGATCCTGAGGATCCCTTCCGCATCGTTTTTGTCTGTGCTATGTGGATGACCGGGTTTGACGTTCCCTCCTGCTCGACCATCTATCTTGACAAGCCGATGCGCAACCATACGCTCATGCAAACCATCGCACGGGCGAACCGTGTCTTCCCTGAGAAGGAAAACGGATTAATCGTAGATTACATTGGGATCTTCCGTAACCTCCAGAAGGCCCTTGCCATCTACGCACCAGACCGGGATAATAATGGGGAACTGCCCATTGCTGACAAACAGCTTCTTGTGGAAAAACTCCGAGAGGCACTCACAGAAACGAGGTCTTTCTGCGAAGAACTCGGTATTGATGTGGATGCCGCCATCTAACAGGAAGGATTCACTAAAATCCGGGTAATGGATGAAAGCGTCGATGCAATCCTCGTAAATGACGAATCAAAGCTACAGTATCTCATGCATACCGCAAGAATTACTCGGCTCTTTCAGGCAATCAAACCTGACCCGGCAGTTAGCGTTCTCCAGCCCAGCTGTACATTCTTCCAGATACTTGCTGAGAAAATCCGCGCACTCAAACTTCCTGCAGACATATCGGTGGTGATGGATCAGGTAGAAAATCTCCTCGACAAGTCTACCAGTGCCAAAGGATATGAGATCAAAAATGGCGTCCCCGTTTATATCGCACAACTCAATGTTAAAGCACTTCGTGAACGGTTCAAAAAGACCCAACAGAAGCGCATAGAAGTGGAACGGTTGAAAAACCTCCTCGAACTTAAGACAATAAAGATGATCGAAATCAATCGAACCAGAATGGATTTCCTCAGAAAACTGCAGGAAATGATTGATGAATACAATAACGGCAGCAAAAATGTCGAAGAATTCTTTGAAGATTTATGCAGTTTTACCGAAGAACTTGAGGAGGAAGAACGCCGTAGCATCAAAGAAAATCTCACCGAAGAGGAACTAATAGTCTTTGATCTGCTGATGAAACCTGAAATGAAACTTTCCAAAAA
>CAZBYH010000215.1:0-2970 GCA_964496155.1 uncultured Methanoculleus sp. | reverse complement strand
GCTGTTTCGGGATGGTTTTGAGAACGTTTTGTTCTGATTTTTCCATGAAGATTTGCTCCTGTGCATAGAGATTTCAGTGCACAGAAATGGATTGGATTGGATGATAGATAAGCGAGGGCTGGGCTCTGTGGATGTATTGAAGAGGATAAAAAGGGACGAATGGTTTCGGGTGAATTTGTTCAATGTATTGAACGGGGATCCTTTTTCCGGACTTTTTAAGCAAAGATATTTCCCGTTATATATTCTCATTGTTAAATAATGTCAATGTGTGGAGGTATTTTTTAGAGCCAATGTATTTACCCATCCATCACCGTGCAGAATCAACAAAGACCCCATTAATCACCGGGAAAAACCATTCAGAAAAAAAGGTATCAGAGATATTCCACAACGTCAGCCTTTTCAAGACCAGAGACGGTGAAAAGAATGATACAGGGAGAATCTTTTGATGACGGATTGCCCGATGGCGTGAACGGTTCATTGTCCATCCTATAACAGATGGAAATGTCATAAAACGGTTCATCCGTATGGAATTCCACTTTGTTAAGTGGTGTCAGTACACCATTATCCAGAGCAAAAAGACTTACATAGCGGGCATCATAGTCCAGGTCTCCCCACTCTGGATCAACGTGCATGACTATCTCCGTATTTTCACGTATCAATTCCCGATAGGGTATCTGCTCAATCTCCGTAAGCAGATTGAGCGGATGTGTCCCCCTGGGCGGTGCATTATTCATTGTTGATGAATACCAGGAAATTGTCCCGGCAGGATTTACTTCAACATGATACACCTGATGCACGCCCCCCTCATCCGCATGGAAATCAAGAATAAGCGATTCGAGCACTCCGTCCGTGTCAGTCATTATCCCGAACTGACTGAGGATTGCAGTAGAATTGTCAAAATCAGCCTCTTCAGTGAGAGTGACCCATAATTTTGATAAAGGAATGCCATAGATATTTGGCGAGAGAGTGAGTTCATCAGATGTATCGTCATGCATGAGCACAAACATCAACCCGGCACCAACAAGGAGTGATGCTGAGACTGCCAGTATGATAACCACATTCGGTGTAATTTTTTCGTTCATTTTTTCCCCCCATTACTAAAAACGTCTGAGCCTGTCAAAAAATATGATAATCATGAACCCTATAATCATCGGTATTTGTTATTCCTGATTGGTCGGGGTTACCTCATACACCATCGTTTCAATGCTCTATGCATCTCTTTTGATATCACATCATTAGTAATTTCTGGCCCAATCGTCTACACGTCATACAACGGGTAAACAATTGTATCACAAAACTGATTTTGATTGTATTCATGGATGCCATCGTGTCTACGCTTCCCGGCAATATCTGTCCGCAATTATTCGGACGATTCTCATGGCCACGAATATCACACCGAATATACCTGCCGAAATCAGCACCATCTCCAGATAACCAGCAAGCGAATTCATGATTAAAAAGCCTTCATCTGATGAGGAAAGGGGAGTTAGCAACTGAAAAACAGGTGATCCTGCACCGCCGTTCCCGATTGCCGTTCCAAATCCATATAAGATGCGTCCGGAGACGGCAACAACGGAACCAGCAAAAAGAATTTTGTAGAGAAAACGGTCGGGAAACAATCTTCTGACCGCCATAAACGATGTCAGCACCCCCATTGCCATGATTACGGCATCTGTCAAAAGTGAAAGATGAAAATGACCCGCGAATGGTGCCATTAAGCAAAAAAATAATCCCGCTACAACCGGCACAACCAAAGCAAATTTCTCTTTCGGAGGGTGCAATTTTGCAAGAACCCGATATACCAGAAGAGAAAAAATTCCTATGCATACCGCAGGCAGGAGAATAATAAGAATAAAGAACAGAGCAAAGCCACCAGCGAGCAGAATGAAATCAGATACCATTATGAGACTCCTTTAAACAAAAACAGAGGGATCAAATTCAACCCCTCACCTATTTCACCAGACCACGTGTATACTTTCATGGTATCCGGGAGGCAATTCCCGGTAATTGTAATATCTCTTACGTCAGTTATAGCATTATTCGTTCCATTTTCATCAGCAGCGAACAACACCCAATGGAAGGTTACTTTTTTCACATCTTTGCTAATCACAGAAGATGAATCTAATGAGGCCTGCAAATCATTCATATTTGCAGGTATTGGCCACGGGACCTGAACTTCAGAGAGCGCTGGTACCGCCGACACCATCACCACACTCACCACACTCACCAGAGCAACACCAAATGCACAGAACGTGCCCGCATTCCTGTTTTCATTATCATTTTTCCCCCATTATCACCTATCTGAAGATATAAAAAAGAGGAGAAAACAGGGAGGGTGAAGGAGTCCCCGTTTCCAATATTCATCCAGCCGGTTTGCATTTCTACGCACATCGTCTTTCGCTTTGCAACATTTTAGAAGGCCGAATTTTTAGGTATTAGGTATAAATTCACCCGACATTAGTTGATTCCCAAAAACATGACAATCACCCATACTACCGTAAGCCCAAGTGCACCTGCCAGATGTTTTCGTGTACCTAAAGATGCAAAATATCCCCCAAGTCCGCCAATTCCTGCGAGACTAAAATAATAAACGGCCATCATGGCAAACCCCTCTGCCTGACCCAGGCTAAAACCCTGTAAAGTAATACTGGCAATCATAAGTAATGGAAAGGGAATTGCTCCCAAAAATACTGCAACAATCCTGTTCTGGGTATACCAGCCGTATAAGACAGCGATCAACGGAAAAAAAGCAAAAAGAAATGCGGCGGACAGGACGGTAAAAAAAGACATAACGAAACCTGCCAATACTTCTAAATTCAAAACGGCATCTCTCCATAAATAATTTTTATTTTATTAATTATACATACGTCATTGTTGCATATCCATTATTATATGGGCTGGATACCGGGTTCCCAAGGTATTCCAAATTTGGATATACTCTCCATGCGCTGTCATCAGGCTCAAAGGGAG
>CAZBYH010000214.1:0-2996 GCA_964496155.1 uncultured Methanoculleus sp. | reverse complement strand
CACAGCCATTACATCCTGTTCCAAGAATACCGGTTGCTACAGCGCGTGCTGCTGCTTCGTCCGGGTCAAGGACACCACGTGCCTTCTTCCGAAGGGTTATCGTAAAGTTCCCGATATAGCCTTCTACTTTCTCAACTTCCGTGTATGTTCTGAGTTCAATGTTTGGGTGACGTCCGACATCCACCATCTTTGGAGTCAGAATACACTGTGAACAGTCAAGTGTCGGGAAGGTCTTGTCCAGCTGGGACATGCGTCCACCAATAGTTGGGAGCTTCTCAACAAGGTAAGTCTTGATCCCTGCATTTGCAAGGTCAAGTGCAGCCTGCATACCCCCAACACCTGCGCCAAGGACAAGTGCGGCGTGTTCTACCGGCACACTCTTTGGCTTGAGGTCTTCAAGCATACGAGCCTTTGCGACAGCAATAAGGATCTGATCCTTTGCCTTCTCGGTTGCGCCTTCCCAGTCGTGCATGTGCACCCAGGAATTCTGGTCACGGATGTTTGCCATCTCGAACCGGAACTGGTTCAGTCCGCCTTCCTGTGTTGCCATACGGAATGTCGGCTCATGGAGACGCGGTGAACAAGCTGCAACGACAACACCATTCAAATTGTGCTCGTTGATGGCGTCGATAATCTTTGATTGTCCGGGAGTTGAACACATATACTGGTATTCATCTGCGACAACAACTCCATCAAGGGTCTTGGCGTAATCTTTGACCTCTTCAATAGAGAGGGAACCTGCGATATTTGTACCGCAGTGACAAATAAATACACCAATTCGTGGTTCTTCTTTTGTTTCAGCCATTTATTCTACCTCTCAAAGGATCTTCTCCAGGAACGGAGTACAGTCAACAGCGTGTAGATCAAGAGCAAGCTCCTGTGGAGTCATTCCCTGTGCAAGACCGAGGAGTTCGTTGTAGTGAAGAACCGGAAGACCGTATTTCTGACCAAATTTCTCCTCAATTTCAATCTGACCACGATCGTACTGGAGCTGGCAGAACGGACAGAACTCGGTCAGTGCGTCTGCTCCGACTTCCCGAATATTAATAAGTTTTTCGTTCGTGATATCCAGAGAGTGGGTCAAATCATATCCACGAACACCGCCACCGGCACCACAGCACTGCATTTTATTGCGGTACTGAACTGCTTCTGCACCCAGTGCTTCGATGAGCTCCTCAAACCACATGGGGTTTTCTGTGTCACCAAAGTGGCGTTCTTTGCTCGGTTTAAGCAGATGGCATCCATAGTGTGGCGCAATCTTTGTTCCGGTAAGTGGACGGGTTACGCTGTTACGGACCTTCTCTACACCACAGATCTTCTCATCATAATAGAGCTCAATCAGGTGCCAGACGTCAATGGAACCTTTGAATTCCATATCAACTTCTGCAAGCACTTCGTTCACACCGTCGCGGAGTTCATCGTTATGCTTGAGGATATGGTTGACTTCCCAGATGGACTTGTAGCACCCGTTACAGATGAGCGCGATATCCATCTTCATCTCTTCCGCAAGAACGATGTTCCGGGCCGCAAGTGCATACCAGACCTTGAGGTCGATAGCACCAAATGCTCCGGGTGCGGGACAGCATCCTGCACCCTTCAACGGAAGAAGTTCAATACCCAGTTTCTCACTGGTTTTGATTGCTGCTGCCTCACATCCGGGGTACCGGTTTGGTGCAATACAGCCAAGGAAGAACGCATACTGATGCATATTTCCTGCCATTTAATGTTCCCCCTCAGAGAGAATCCGGTCTGCATTTTCTTTCATCTTATAGAAATCCATGATCTTCTGAATACCCGGAATAAACTCGGGATACATGTGTGTCGTGGGTGGGTCTGCCGACAGGCCGAGCTTTACCCGGGCTGCCCGGTTAACATCGTTATTTGGCACACCATGTCCGCTCTTGTAGATCAACTGCACGGTCTTGAGGAAATTGCGTGGAACAATATCAATCTTGAACGCAAGGTTTCTCATTGCCATGATTACATCAGTTGGTGCAAGGTCGCGTGGACAGCGGTCTGTACATGAGTAACAGGTGGTGCAGAGCCACAGATCCGGGTCGTTAAGCGCCTCTTTCTCGAGTCCAAGAACTCCCTTGCGCATGAAGAGACGAATCCGGTACGAACTGCGGGGTGCTGACGGACATGAACCTGTGCATGTTCCGCACTGGAAGCACATATTAGCAGCCGTACGGCTGATTTTCTTCACATCTTCGAGGAATTGAGGATTCGAATCATCAGCATAATAATTCGTATCCCGGAGTTTCTTTTCCAGTTCGGCATTGCCGTAATCTTTTACTTTTGCCATTTGTTTTTCCTCACGCGGTATCCATCATCTTGAGTTCAACCTCGTCTCTTGCAGTCTCTTTTACCATTGAGGTACGCGGAGTGCAGAGCTTCTCTTTTATCTTCAGGAAGAGATCAGTCTCCTTGCCCTTCATACGGATGTTGGTCCGCGTCAGCGTGATAATATCTTCACCGGGGCAAGCATTTACGCAGGCTCCACAGAAGATACAGAAATCCTTATTGACTGCAATTACCGACTCTCTCTCGCCCCTCATGTCTTTTGGATCCTTCGGGGTGGGAAGATAGATCGCATTTGCGGGACAGACCTCGACGCAGGTAGAACATCCGGCGGGGCATTTTTCTGCATTAAATACAATGTCACCTTCGAAGATCTTCTCTACCGTGATTGCCTCGGTCGGACAGTTGATGTCACACCAGCGGCAGGTACAGCAGAGATTTTCAATTATTTCGACCTTGCCTGTGAGTTTTGCTGATTCAACAACCCTCTCAAAGGTAATTGCCTCTTCAGGACAGGCTTCAACACATATCTCACAGCCGTCACAGAGTTTCTCGTCCCAGACAACATCGCCTACGACTGCCCCGAACTCTGCCGAAAATGGTTTACGTTTCACATCAATTGCCGGACAAAGTTCTGAACAGATGCCGCAACGTGTGCACTTCTCATCATCGACGGTGAAAGTGCTCTTTGCTAC
>CAZBYH010000213.1:0-3002 GCA_964496155.1 uncultured Methanoculleus sp. | reverse complement strand
GAGTGATGGGCAGGTTCCTTCCCCAACAACCGGTCCCGTAGCGGCATTTACTGCTAACACCGTTCGTGGTCCTGCACCATTGGAGGTTTTGTTTACTGATCAAAGTCAGGGAAACCCTACATCATGGACGTATTACTTTGGAGATGGACATGCCTCATACGAGCAGAACCCGAGATATATCTACACAGAACCGGGTACCTACTCTGTAATCCAGAGGGCGGTCAATAAAAATGGCATTGATTTTAATACTAAACAAGGATTCATTACCGTCACTGAGAAGGGCATACCTGCTCCGGTTGTACCTTCCCCGGGAGCAGCATTCCGTGCAGATAAAGTGTCCGGCACTGCACCGCTGACAGTTACATTCACCGATGAAAGCACAGGCCACCCTGATTCATTCACATGGAGTTTTGGTGATGAGACAACTACAACGGAAGAAAATCCTGAACATATCTACACACAGCCAGGCATATACACCGTCACTCTGGAAGTAACGAATGCCGGTGGGACCGATATGGTGACGAAGAGAAGCTACGTATCTGTGGCTGCTGCACAGGTTCCTTCCCCAACAACCGGTCCCGTAGCGGCATTTACTGCTAACACCGTTCGTGGTCCTGCACCATTGGAGGTTTTGTTTACTGATCAAAGTCAGGGAAACCCTACATCATGGACGTATTACTTTGGAGATGGACATGCCTCATACGAGCAGAACCCGAGATATATCTACACAGAACCGGGTACCTACTCTGTAATCCAGAGGGCGGTCAATAAAGATGGCATTGATTTTGCATACAAAACAAAATATATCACCGTTCTTTAGATAATATATCCACAATATCAACATTTATTTGTTATACAGGTTCATGCATGTTAATTACGGCACTGTCGGAAAATCCAGTTATAATTGATCATCCTTAAGCAGCAATTACTGTTTTGGTGATTTGAACTAAGACAATCTATTTCGTACCCCACTTTCCGCAGTTAATTCTTCAACAATAATATATTTCATATTCCGCACCCAAAAGATGCAGTATCTTTCTGAATTCATCATTAAGATTCACAATCCGTTTGATTCTTTAACCTCCTTCAACGAAAGAAACCTCCCTCACTCTCCTGAACCGTAAGAAGATCCACTTCATCGTAGGACTTTTTGTCTGTCTCTTCGTCTGGCTGGTGACGGTTTCACCGGACCGTTCCAGTTCTCTTCTCAGACGGAACTCGGTCATTGAGTAGATGAACAGACACAGAACCATGATCATCGACAGTGCCTGGATGCGTGCCGTTTTCTTTAGGTATACCTCAGCAACCCGGAACGATTTATCTTTGAGGAACCGAAATCCTTTTTCAACGTCCCTTTGGTCTTTATAGTTCGTAAGCAGCTCGTTTGCAGAGAGCGTAGTATCATTTGTTGCCAGGATAAAAAGACCGAGTTTTTGGCGTTCCTTTCCAATTCCCTTTTCACTGAATTCAATATCTGCGACTATCTTGTACTTCTGAATTAATGGTTCACCGGCCTTTGGCCGGCCGCGTTTCTTCTCCGTCTTCCTCTGAAGCGTGATAATTTCATATTCACTGAATTGGAACAGTGGGTGGTTGTTTAACCATATTTGCGCGTCTTTGTGTGCATCCGGTTCACAGTTCGACTCAATTGCACAGAGTTTTCGAAGAGATTTCTTTGTCGCTTTCAGTTTTTTTTCAAGAACCTTCTCGAAGGTCTTTGTTTTCTGTTTGTGCATGGGCTCTGAATGATACAGGATCCATTTTTGTCTGATATCCGCGTAGTCGCTCTCGTATTCAGAATAGGAATATCGCTCATCTGTGCATGGTTCAAATTGGCACTCTGATGCGAGCAAGTTCTTTGCCTCTTTGATGGTAGATGGCACCCGGGTGATCCAGAACGTGTGCTGCCCGAGGATCTGGAGATTCTTTTTGGTATAAAAAGCGGAATCAGCCACTGGTAGACCTTTTCGTATGATTTCAGGTTATTCTGAAGGTTTTCGACAATGATTCTGAGGCTTTCTTTATCGGATTCATTCCTGGAAAAGGTCTGGAGATAGAGTGGGACACCGTGTTGGTTCGATGCCATTCCCAGAACAAAACGTTTGAGATCCCAACGGCCATCCTTCGGATGGGTATAGGTAATTTCGATTTCTTCCGTGCCAAAGTCAGATTCATATTTTCCGGTAACACTGAAGTTGGTGGTGTCGACGTGAATACAATGTGAGCCAAATTCCGTCGGAATAAGGCAGTTAGCTACAATCTCATTGAAGAGTTCGGTTGGCCCATACTGTGCGATGGCGTCCAGTGTTTTGCCAAGAACATCATCGTTTATATAGTCTGTGGTTATTCCCTCTCCAAGGAGACGCTCAACAGCGATATCATCGAAGAATTCGGGAAATAAATAGAGACGTCGTTCAGTAAATCCCAGGCCGTTGAGAGTCATTAGCTTAACGACCTGAGAGTGGCTGAGATTGTGATGACGTGTTTTGGGGATGGCACTATCAATTATATCTGCGATCCCCAGGGAGTCGTAGGCACCGGCAACAATACCTAGGTGGCCGACGGAAAGGATTGAGTCATCATCAAATCCGTCAATGTAGGACATATTAGAGCTATTTACCTGAATGTACAAAGATATTTCGGTTGATTATTGTTTGGAGCCTGATTTTTACTGCGAATAGTCGGTCGTACTTTCCTATCACTGAAAAATCCAACAGTGCCTTAATTACAGATTTTTTTTTATCGACGGTAGAATAGCATTTATCTATTTCTATTCCTATTCAGATTTGGCGTTCCTCTGATAAACGCCCACAATATAGATGCTCAAGCATGCAACATTGGTGCATGAGATTATTTTCGATTCGGGTAAATATTTAGTGGCATTCTGAGGAAAATATAAAAACATAACCCAGTTGGGTATCTTTAGCACCACCAACTACATATTTACGTAACTGTTCAGGTGAGCCCGTAAACATCAGTAGGAGTAAATGGATTTCCCCCAA
>CAZBYH010000212.1:0-3011 GCA_964496155.1 uncultured Methanoculleus sp. | reverse complement strand
TTTCTGATCTTTCTGACACAAAGAAACGACCCGTTCTTGTTGTTGCGACTCCTAGAGGAGACGATATCATTCTCTGCCAGATCACAAGCCAGAATCGTCATGACAGATATGCAATAGCACGTACCGACCGGGACGTTATCGAGGGTGGATTAAAAGTGAACAGCTACATTCGCCCCAACAGATATTCACCGCCGACACATCACTCATATTATACCGCTCAGGAAGAGTAAAACCGGAAAAAATGAACGAAACAGAAGATATGCTTGAACAGACAATTAAAAACTAATTGAACTATTTTTTGGATGAATATCTTGTTTCCGTCATTCCGGAATACATCACCCATGTATTGCACCGTTTCCCTCATCACTCTCCAAACCGAAACAACCCCTTAGGAATGTGAATCACAAACCGGGCACCCTTCCCCGCATCCCCGGTCTCCTCAATAGAAAGACCCGTAATCGAAAGAATCTCGCGGGAAAGAAACAGGCCAAAGCCCGAATTCTTATAAAATCCCCGTGTGAAAATCTTCTTTTTCACGTCATCCGGAATACCCATCCCGTCATCCTCGCAGATGAGATCAACCCCCGCCTGACTCTCTGACCCGGCACACGAGAATGTCACGGTGGTAGTCGTCTCTCCGTGCTTCATCGCATTATCAATTAGATTGTAAATGACCTTCCCAAACAGCGGATCAGCATATATCTTTAGATCCCCAACCTCATTCACCACCCGAATCGTCTGAGTCCCGTGATTAGAACAATTCTGTTCGATAACCGTCCCCACATGACACCATGTAGGGGCCTGTTCTCCCAAATCCTGATAATCACCGGTAAAGAGAATCTGCCGTCGTATCGTCTCAACGGCACCCAACATACTCCTGACATATTTCTCTTCCCGGCTGCCCTGAGGGAACAATTCATTCAACGCCAGTATTTCCATATACCCCTGTAATACCGTCAGCTGGTTCAGAATGTCATGGCGGGTGATACTTCCCAGGAGATTGAGTTTTTTATTCACTTCCTGCACGGCAGCCTCCGCCTTCTTTCTGTCGGTGATGTCCAGCAGGGATATGAGAATTCTTTCCAGCGTCTGTTCACATCCCGGGGCGACAACCATCTGCAAAATGACCGTAATTTCCTTGCCGGAAAATGTTGTATACTGCCGTTCACCCGTATACCTGAGCCCTCCCTCTGCGAGGATGATCAGTTTTTCCCGGAAGGTTTTCAGGGATTTATCGCTCAGGAGATTCTGAAGATTCGCCGTCAGGTCATCCTTGCTCTTTGCCTCCAGCAGATGCAGCGTCGCATTGTTGACATCCCGTATGGCAACCAAACCGGCAAACCGGTTAATCTCTCCCGGGTGCTCGTCAAAATATCTGCGAAAGTCGGTGATTCCCGCTGCTCTGAGCTCGTCAAGAGATCGTTTGACTCGTGAGAAATCCTCTTCCCAGAGGGATATCGGTGACGATTCAAACAGCTGCTGGTAGTGTGCCCGGCTTTCATGCAGGGCTTCTTCTGCTGCCTTTCGTTCGGTAATGTCGATGATTATGCCCTGATAGTGGGTGTTCTCCCCGAGTTCATCACGGCGAATCTGGGTGAAGTCTTCCACCCAGTGAACTGTGGTATCTTTTCCGATGATTCGGTATCTCTGGACAAAATTATCCACGTGATGGGCACTATTGTACGAAAGCTCAGCGGCGATATTTTCCCAATCATCCGGATGAATTATCGGATTGAAGGTCACATTTCCTGAAAGGAAGTCATCAGCGGTGTAGCCAAACTGGGACACATTTTCGGTCACCTGTTCCACCGGCCAGTTCTCTGCTGCTTTCCAGCGAAACACGACTGCCGGGCTTTTCTCAATGATGCCTAAGAGTTCCTTCTGTTCATCAAGCAGCCGGAAGACACGCTCCTCTGCTTTTTTCTCCGCGGTGATATCCCTTCCGATCACCTGTATGCCCGTAATGATATTATTTTCCAGAATGGGAGACCCTGACATCTTCAGGATGACCGGCGTGCCATCCTTTTTTCTGAGACGTATCTCCATCCTTTTCGCACTCTCTCCCTGTTTCAATTTTTCCAGGGAATGACGAGCCTGTTCGAGATCCTGAGGAATCAGAAATTCTTCAGGTCTTTTTCCCCGCGGGAATTCCGGCTCATACCCAAGGATCGTTTTGACCGAAGGGGAGACATAGGTAATAACCCCTTGGTTATCCATAGACACGATCAGGTCAGAAATCCTCTCGGTAATGCCCCGAAACTTCGCTTCGCTCTCTCTGAGCGCATCTTCTACATCCTTCAGGGCAGTAATGTCGGTGATGGACTCAACAGCACCGGTCATTTTCCCGGAACCATCGTATATCGGGGATGCATGTAACCGGACAAAATAGTTCCGTCCTTTCATCTTTAGTGGCATGGATTTAATGAAAATCAGGCGGTCCGTTCGTATCACATTTTGATAATCAGTTCCCCGCCCGGCATCCGAAATGATTACCTGATCGACAAGCACCGGACGCCTTTTGCCGTAAAAGGGTATTGCGTATTCATAATCCCCAACACCCAGGATATCTGCGGCAGGTACTCCGGTTAAATCCTCAATTGCCTTATTCCAGACAATCACCCTGCCTTCAAGATCGATGGCAAACGTGGGATCCGGTATATGGGCGATAATGCCGGATAACTGGATATTGTAGGTATTAATGGCATCTTTTTCTCTCTTCCGTTCCAAAACTGAGACGATCGTATGCCGTATCTGTTCCATCATATAGGGCAGGTCTGAGGCGGGCAGAACCGTACATCGAAGCCCCCGGTATAGTGCACCAAGAAGGCTTTGTTCATCTGCTTTTTCTGCGATGACAATCAGAGGGGCGGCACTCAATTTTTCCTGTATTCTCTCAACCAATGCAGCACCGGATAAACACCGGATGGTACATTGGAAGATGATCAGGTCATATCTATTTTTCTCAAGGAACGCGAGTGCTTGTTGTGCGGATTCTGTCGTATCTATCGCTG
>CAZBYH010000211.1:0-3012 GCA_964496155.1 uncultured Methanoculleus sp. | reverse complement strand
AACATGAAGTATATGGCTCATATGTTGTTGGGATTAATAATTCTGACAATATTTATTGTTCCAGCGGTGTCCGCTGCAGGAACAGGTCAGCTCACTATCGCAAGTGCACTGGATATTGAGCAAGGTCAAACGGAGAATGTTAGTATATATCTGTCAAACACCTATAATCCCAATCTGGGAAATGGGCAGTTTTATGTATACTTTGATCAGACGATTGTGAATCTGGTTGCAGTCCATCCGGACCTAACTAAAGGGGTTTTCTCCACGATTCACCCGAATTATGTGGACATTGGATTTTTTAGCGCTGCAGGGTACGACAACGGAGACGTTTTCTTTGCTGATCTGGAATTTGAAGCATTAAAAAATGATGGCAGTGTCACTTCACTTGGCATTGTCGGTCTGTACTTCAATGACATTGATGGTGTTGCAGTCGCGGACCCCGTCATTGCAAACGGCACCTTCACCACAAAAGATGATGTAGCCCCGGTTATAACCATCACAACACCCTACAGTGTGGGTAAAAACTTCCAGATTACTGGTACTATTACTGAAGTCGGTGGGATGGGTACAGCAACTGCAACTTTGAGCAAGGGGACTTCAACAATACCCTATAATCTCGTCCTGACTGACCTTGGCAATGGCGCATACACGTACACCGTTGATGCATCATGGGCGGTATTTGAGGATGGTATCTCACTGACTGTCAATGCAGTAGATGCAGCAGGAAATGCTGCAGCACCTGTTCAGAAAACAATTAATGTTGTAGACGTTGGTTTCTCGGACCCCTCTCCGGAAGGATTCATTAATGTCGCGCCCTACAACGTGTCTGTCTTCATGAATCAGATGGACACCAGCACGGTGGCTATGATGTTGAAGGACGGCACCAACACAAATAATCTTATTGTGACCATTGACGGTGACTATGCAAAAGGCGCCATTCCGCCCTTAGGCTTTGGTGATGGACAATACTCGGTGAATGTCACTGGAAAAGACAGCATCGCAGGCAACGATAGATTCCTCGAGTGGAGCTTTACTCTTGACAGAACCACTCCAACACTTGCAGTGACCATCACCGACTCCGATGGTGACGGCTACATCGAGGCGAATGAGGCTCTGACTTTCACGTGGACGGCAACCGCTCCAGGCGTCAGTGGCTTTGATAAAGTTAGCATCGTTGACAAGAAAACCTCTGAAGTGCTGTGGTCAAGTACGAATCCAGCCAGTACGGAGGTAAGAAATTTCCCAACTGGAAACCGTGATCTCTCGTTCCGCGCCTATGACAATGCAGGCAATTACGCGGCACATGACTTCCACCTCTACAACAACTATGTTGCATGGGTCAACTCCACCAAGATGGGCACCATATCCGGGCTGAACACCGAGTTCACCGCGATGGTCGACATGGACCGGACTGCATCCAGCATGATCACGCTCTACAATGGCCGCAGTATCTCTGCACCTGACATCGGCACCGTTACCCGCGAGGTAAAGAATGTTGGTCAGGTCACGAGCGACACATACGTAACCGTTGACAACCGTGCAGATGCTACCTACGCAGGCGCAGACACCTACCAGGCAGTCTGGGCATATGAGCCCTCAAACATCGTTGATTTCAGCATCATCGCTCCTGCCATCACACGTGCGAATATCGTGATGATGGAGGCAAATGAATCGTATCTCAATGCCCTCATTGATTCGGGGTCAACAGGTAGCGTCAATTATACCCAGCTGGTGAAAAACAGCGCCTACATCTTCATCGAGGGAGGATGGACTAAGATTACCGTCAACCCTGATGGTTCTTACACGCAGGACATCCAGAGAGGAACAGCGCTCACCGCATCCGGCACCATCACTCAGATGATGAAGAATCCTGCCAATCAGGTGGATCTGTCCTCCGGGTTCCGCATGAGCACTGACTGTGTCGCATTTGATGCAACCACCACACCACCTGTCGGTGACTACGCTCTTGCAGCACTTGCCTTTGACGGTGACCGAATTGGTGTCATTGCGATGATGCCGGTTGTTATCCTTGAGACAGCAGATCAGGGCACCATCTCTGCAACCACCGTTGTGGTGGACGGGACCTTTGACGCCAGTGTCAGTTCCAACTGCAAATACTTCGGTGTGGCTCTCTACCGTGACATTGTATATGATGCAACAGCAACGGTTGATTTCTCGAAACTCAACTATGATATGGTGACGGCTGAACTCTCTGCAGGCGGGGCAGCCACAGAGAAATTCTGGCACAACGTCTACATCACCCCGGGTGCAGGAAAGTATGCAGCAGCAAAGAATGCCAACACGCTGACATTCGATGTCTCCGGTCTGCAGGCAGGCAACTACAAGGCAGTGCTGGCTGGTCTCAGCAACAATGGAACCGCACAGCTCCTTGGTGTTCATGACCTCACTATCGGTGCTGCCCCCACTCCCACCCCCTACTATCCCTACTATGGTGGCAGCGGAGGCGGCGGTAGCTCCGTCACTCCGGTCCAGTCATTCACATCAACCGGAGTGCTCCAGACGGGTGCTGATGGTATTACCACGAGCGGAATCATCGTTTCTGCAGCTGATGGACTTTCATCACTATCAATTGGAAGGTTAGTAAAGGCACTTGATGCTAACGGCAAGCCTCTTGATTCGGTAACCATCAATTCAATAGGAACTGTTCCCCCAACTGGTTCGTCAAAATTCACATTCGCAGGACATGCCGTTGAAATGGGCCCTTCGGGGGCAACCTTCAGTCCGGCGATACAGCTGACCTTCAAGCTCACTGAAGAGGAGTGGAACAACCTTGCAGCGGGCGAATCATTCTTCATAAAATGGTACAACGAAGCACGTGGAGAATGGGAGGATATTCCAACCAGTGTTAATCCGAACACCCATACCGTTACCGGTCAGATCAGTCACTTCAGTACATTCGCTCTCTTCACGCAGATTGTCGAATCCACAGGCCCTGACGTGACACAGACCCCTACACAAACAGGTGTACCGGGTGAAACCACTACGCCTACC
>CAZBYH010000210.1:0-3107 GCA_964496155.1 uncultured Methanoculleus sp. | reverse complement strand
GCTTCGTTATTGTTTGAAAAACCTTCCTGGACATAGGTATTGCCGGTTTTCACGGGTTCGGTCTGAGTGAATGCCGCACCATACCAGAAGTAGGTGCCCGCATATCGATAATTTCGTATGCCCTCCAGGAAATTGTCTGCGACATCCGCGTAATGGGGAGATATCGGAAGCTGTGTAATCTCATCTTCGATCTCTGCTGCACGGTTTATCATCTTTTTTGAAGCCTGTGCCATCCCGTGGAAATCTGAATTTGCTGAATAATCGGATACCGAATAGATGTGTTTCTGCATCTCGATACTGTATCGCCCGAGAAGGTCTTTTAGATCGTCTTTGGATATGTAGAGTTTGTATTCATCGTTTACACCATCTGACGATGCAGCATCTGAAGAGAGGTTGTCGATACCCCGGGATGCAGAAAGAGCAGTATCGATATTTTCATAGGGCACAACGTCTGCGGATTTGTCTACGGTCACTGCAGACCATGCAGGCATGGGCAGGTAGGTATATTCAGTCCAGTCTCCGCTCAATGCGTCTGCTTCCCTAGCAGTGAGTGATACCTGAAATTGTGGTGACGGTTTCCCGTTTAATCGGTAAGATACAGTAACATACCCGGTATCCCTGCCTGCTTTGCTGCCATACATTTCATAGGCAATGGCGGAAGCATCGGCGAGATGTCCCCAGTACGTATTTTCCAATACTCCTGGTGTAGTGTTATAGATTATCGATACCTTCACTCCCTTTTCCCGGCCAAGAAAATCAGGCTTAGCAAAATCAGGGTCATTCAGCAGATTAAATGTTTCAATATTATATGTTTCCATCCCGGTTCCTGCACCGGAAAACCGTTCTGCTGCCTGGAGAAATGAATAAAGGATAGATTCTTCATACTCTGAAGAGTCTGTGTTCCCATTGGATATCACTGTACCTTCCACTTTTGGGATCCGCTGAATATCCTCTTCGGTAATCTTAAATTCTACGGGTCGTGTCAGATTTGAGATGGTGTAGGTAATTGATTCACCTGTACATGATGAAATTTTTTCATTGGTGGTAGTATTATTGAATAGTGTAATCCCTGCCTTGCCTTCTGCCGCAAGGCCCAGAAAAATGAGTAGTGCAATCACTGCAAATGCTGTACATATCTGCATTATTCTTTTTCGGTTCATTCGCTCTTCTCCATATATCGTATCGGGGTGTTCTCCAGATACTATTGGGGAAATAAATATATAGTGATGACGTTTACTCCCAAGTAAACCAAGGTCTTTTGTCCGTGATGGATCAAACGGTAATGATACATGATTCCGGAAATGCCTGTTGCCACTCTCATCGCAGATCTGCTCTCTGAAAACAATATTCTCAGGAGGTCGGCCGAATCTTCTTTGAAGGATTTTTCTCCTGAGACTATCCTTCCAACGATTTCTGGTCTGGTGCGTTCACCAGAAAAACGCATCCGAAATCGCGGGATGGAATTATTCTGCTGTTTGGGGAGTGTATCTGTACCCTCACTTGCCGTGCTCCTCAGTGACGATGAATGGACGGTGCGCTACCGTGCTGCAGAAGGACTGGGTATCATCGGCGGGGATGCTGCGTGTCGCCTTCTTGTGCCTGCCCTGCAGGACGAACGGGACCATGTGAGATATATGGCTGCAAAAGGGCTGGGTATTTCTTCATATACACAATCCGCTGATGCGGTGTCACGTCTTTTAGATGATGAGAATGAGTTTGTCCGTGCATCAGCGGCCCGTGCCCTTGGTCAGATGAATCTTGTAGCATATGCACCGGCCATAGAACGTGCGTTGGCACGCGAAGAATACGAAAAGACCCGCGATGTGATGGCAGAGACTCTGCTCCGTTTTGGCGGGAAAGACCGAAGGCTGCATGAACATTGAAGCGTCTGGAATGCGTTATTGGGCTCTTGCGGGTCTTACCGCCCTGATCTTCTGTGTGCCTGTTTCAGTTTATGGTATTGGATCGATGCTGGGTGCCGGTGTGCAATTCCCACTCTTCCGGTATCAGGATACCTATATGGGTACGAATGTGATCACAATCGTTCGTGACCTTCAGTATGTGCTGGAAGGAACCATCACTGGCAAAAGTGCGCTGATGCCCATATTTTGGATTGGAGGGGTTGTTTCAGGCGTTGTCGGGCTTTTATCTGTTGCCGTCCCGTCCCGGATACATGGAAGGTATTCTTTCCGCAGGGGTGGAATCTGTATCATGGGTGCCGGACTAATCTATCTCGCAGCTCTCATTGTTCAATATGGACCCAGCTTTTCATCGAGCGGAGGGTTTGCCATCCCCGTCGGTGTCCCCGTGCTCGTTGTAGCAGGGTGGCTGGTATGGTCGGGCACCCTTTTCCCGTATGCCAATGAAACGGATGAATGTGTACCTGAAATATCTCAGGACAATTCATCATAAAATAGTTTTTCAAGAGCGGTTTTTCCGGAATATGCCGTGCAGTCCAGCGTGATGGGGGTGATGGAAATCCGTCCTGCATGGACTGCGTGAACATCGGTGCCCTTCTCCGCATCAGAACGGAGTGATCCATTGATCCAGTAATATGGGCGTCCCCGGGGATCAAAGCGTTCTTCAACACCGGTAAAGAAGAGTTTCTCTGCAAGATGGGTGATCTCATATCCACCGGTAACTGTAGCAGGAATATTGACGTTGATGACATCCGTGCTCTGAGGGAACCCGTCTTTCAAAAGCCGCGTGCAGATATCTCTGATCGCTATTTTTGCCGCTCCAAAATTCTGTTCGGAACATCGCGGGTCGTCAAATTTCTTGCCCTGATCCTCTACTTCCAGCGAGAAGGCAATGGACGGAACGCCCTGATTGGACGCCTCCAGTGCTGCTCCGACCGTACCGGATGTCGTGATGGATTCGTAGGAAAGGTTCTCCCCGATATTAATGCCGCTCACTACCAGATCCGGCTGAAGTTTCAGAGAGTAGATGCCAATGATCACGGTATCTGTGGGTTTTCCCCCGACAGAGTATGCCTCAGTGTCGTGCATCGGTATTTTTGTGACTCGTATTGGTTCAAAGATTGATATGGAACGTCCGACTGCACTCTGCTGGGCTGACGGAGCCACAACGGTTACATCTGCAAAAGG
>CAZBYH010000209.1:0-3145 GCA_964496155.1 uncultured Methanoculleus sp. | reverse complement strand
ACCGACATCATCTGGACATTAAAGATGGAGACACCAGCCACTAAAAGCGATATACCACCAATTGCCGTCGTAAACGCAGAGATCTGACCGAAGACTTCCACGATACTCTCGAGGATCATCCGGGTGTCAAAGACGGTCACCTCGTCGTCCCGGCGGTTGAGTGTCCGTTCTATTGCCTTTTTGACCGCGTCGATGTCATTGATATCACGAACCTTGACAATCACCTGATCATAGTTGTCCTGCCCATAGGTTGTGGAATACCATCGGTCGGATACGATGAGCGCATTGTCCGGATTGATGTCAAAGCCCATACCCTGCTCTTCCATAATTCCCGTGATGCGGACGTTCTTGCCGCCGACTTTTATCCGGCTGCCGGGCTTGAGATCATACTTGTCTGCAAGGGTAGCACCGGCAAGGGCGCCGCTGGTACTGCGGGGGACGATGCCAGCGGCAATGGTAACCATTAAGGGGATTTGATCCGGACTGATGCCATAGAGGGAAGCCACCGTCTTTTCCGAGCCGATCTCAATTTTATCAGCACTGGTATAGATGGGCACCGCCTCATTCGGGGCGACCACCCGGATGATCTGTTGGAGCTGACGGTTGGTGATGAGGGTATCCGTTGACACCATACTCGGGCCGGGTTGTGCTGCAACAGGGACAATAATGACCGAATCACCCACTTTTGAAAGGGAATCAGTGACAGACAGGGTCAGGGAACTGCCAAGAATGCCCATGGCGGAGATTGCAACCACGCCAATCACAATGCCGGTGACCGCTAAAAAGGAACGCAGCCAGTTGAGGCGTATACTGCGTTTGGAGAGTTCAAAGAATATCATGTAGCCTTCCCGTCCACGATGGTGATCGTCCGGCGAGCATAGGCCGCAACGTCGGCATCATGCGTGACCATGATGACGGTTTTACCCCGTTTGTTTACTTCTGAAAGCATATCCATGACCATCTTTCCTGTTGCCTGATCCAGATTGCCGGTTGGTTCATCGCACAAAAGAATCGCCGGATCATTGATCAGTGCCCGGGCAATGGCTACCCGTTGCTGCTGCCCACCGGAGAGCTCTTTGGGCTTATGCGCAAGCATCTGTTCGGTGAGGCCGACTTTCAGCAAAAGATCCCGTGCACGGGAATTGCCCTTCACTGACTCCCGGCCCTTGATAATCATGGGATATTCCACATTCTCAAGGACGGTTAAAAGCGGAATGAGATTGAATTGCTGGAAAATGAAGCCGATACTATCCCGCCGCAATTCGGTGAGGTCGTCATCTGAGAGCATGCGGGTATTGTGGCCGTCAATATAGATATCTCCCGATGTCGGGACATCAAGGCTACCGATGAGATTCAGGAGGGTCGATTTCCCCGACCCTGAGGGGCCCATGATGGCAATAAACTCCCCAGGCATCACCTCAAGGCAGACCTTGTCCAGTGCTAATACATCACCGAAGGGAAGAGAGTAGATCTTTGTCGCCAATTCCAGCCGGATAACGGCTTCGGGTGAAAATCCCTCAGCACAGGCCGGCCTTTTCACTTCTTTTTCCATGAGTAGTAGATGACGCCGGCAACAACCGCGGCACAAATGACTAAGATCACCACACAGAAAACAGGCAGACTCTCCCCTGTTCCCTGACTCTTACCATCAGGGGTTGCAGCAGAAGAGAGCGGGACACTGATCTGGTCAGAGTAGAGGTTGCCGTCCTTATCCTTGTAACTCGTTATAAGCGCTATTTCCGTGGTGCCCGCTTTTGCTGAGAAGGTCACTTCAAAGCTTGCAAAGTCGTCTGGCTCAAGAGCTCCGATCACGTAGGAACGGTACGGGTCTACCGGGAACGCCGGAGAACCGGTGGTGACAATCACTGACTTCGCGTCTTCCAGACCGGCATTGGTGATGTCACCGGTAATTATATAGTGATTTCCTTGCGGTGCAACCACGATGTTGTTGAGAACCGCCTCTGCCTTTTTCCGGTCGATGCCGAATGTGACCGGCACTGTTGCAGACACCTCATGGTTGTTCATCCCGTTGCGATAATGGATGATAAACTCCATCGGGGTCTCCGCGTAGGGAGTGACGGAAAATTTCGCATCAGTTGCCTGATCTGGTGTAAGGGTTCCGATAAAGTGCGATGTCTCTGTTGTTTCGAATCCATTTGTCGCCGGGGCGATCACGACTCCGTTCACTGTGTTCTCCCGCGGGTTTCCAACCATAATGGTGACAGACTCCTTTTTTCCGGAGGTAAAGGCATCCGGCCTTCCGGTGACAGAAACAGAGAGATCCGTGTTCTCCACTTTAACCGGCACCCGGTAGCGCAGACTGGAAGCATCCCTTAGGTCAAGATAGAAAAGCGGATAATATATGCCGTCTGGTGCAGTTGCCTTTATCGTAAAGGTGAACTGCAGGCTGTTCCCCGGCCCGATGGATCCAACAGATCCATAGTTCTCATCATCCATGACAGCAAGTTCACTGGAGTAGAGTTTGGCCCGTGCTATTGCAACTGATGTTGTACCGGTGTTTGTCACCGTGATCTTGACGGTCCCGCTGTCACCATACATAAACACACCGGGGTCAATGGCCACATTGGTGACTCCCAGCTGACCTTCAATCATTGTTGCAGCATCCGCTGCTGCTGCCGGGGCGATACAGAGTCCCAGCAGAATGCAAAAAACTAATAAAATATGCTGATATTTCATTTTAGCCCTCCAATTTGGGAAAATAACGTAATAAGACAATATATGAGAACTGGAATGCCAACGGTGATCAGAGCGTCTTTTCCGGAAAGACCCCTCGCTTTCTGCATCCCGAATACCCATATATTTGCACTCCAGATAACAAAAATAATAGGGATGATCCCTGCCATCACCATCGGGGGGGATGACATGAGTTCAGCCAAAACAACATTGATCTGCATCGGGTCGGATACCGGGGAGAAAGGTACGCCAGAGAGAGAGAAATAGACAATAATCGAGGATATGATGCCCCCAAATACCATTGGCAGACTGCCGTAACCGGCCACCGCAAGGGTGCGCTGGAAATCCCCTTTTCCGCCCCGGAGCGCAGAGATACCGTGAAAAATAGCGGCAACAATGATCCAGATAAGCAGAGCCCCGATAAATGCCACAACTGCACCGATGCCAAGGA
>CAZBYH010000208.1:1499-3168 GCA_964496155.1 uncultured Methanoculleus sp. | reverse complement strand
GGAATACACCGGGAGAGGACTACCACCCTCTGGTGGACACGTTCATCCCTGACACAGAACCGCCGGTGATCATCATCCATGCACCCGCGGAGGGCGAAACCTATCCGGCAGCGAGCGTTTCCCTCACCGTCTCCAGCCCGGACAGTGATGTAACCGCATGGTGGTATGCTCTTGATGGCGGGGCAAACGTGACGTTTATCCCGGATATCATCCTGCCACCGCTCACCAACGGGTCCCATCACCTGCTCGTGGGTGCACGCGATGCTTCCGGCAATGAGAACAGCTCAGTTGTCACATTTACGGCAGAAGTGGACACCACCGCACCACGTATATCCGTCATCTCTCCAGTACAGAATGCAACCTATACCACCCATGACATTCCCCTCCTTGTTTCATCACCTGACACCGACGTATTCTCCTGGTGGTATACCCTCGACAGTGGTGCGACGGTTACATTCATCCCGAACACGACACTCCCATCCGTTGCAAACGGCACCCACCTGCTACGTGTATTTGCCGATGACATCGCAGGCAATATTAACACCACAGCAGTCAACTTCACGGTTGAATCCACAGGCCCTCTACCCACACCAACTCCCACCCTAACTCCAACTCCCACCCTAACTCCAACTCAAACTCCAACTCCAACTCAAACTCCAACTCCAACTCAAACTCCAACTCCAACTCAAACTCCGGCACCAACCCCCAACGACGGGGGCGGGGACAGTCCACCGGCAGATGCCTACCCCTTCCCGGTAGTGGATGAGCCTGCCTTTGCCCTGGCGATCCTGACACCGAAACCGGTGCGGATGACTGAGCGCTTTACCGATGTAACGTACACCGCACCCCGGCCCCTCTCCCGGACCTACTACCGGCTGGACGAACGAAAGATGGTGCAGGTGACAGCAGGTGCCGCCATCCCCCTCGGGCGCCTGACACTCGGTACCCACACGGTTACGGTGACCGCTGTCGATCACTCTGGCCGCTATGGTGAGGATACGGTTTCCTTTGACATCATTCCCCTGGCACTGGGTGAGACAGGCACTGTGGGTACCACGGCATACCCTGACGATGCGGCATTCAGTTTCACCGGCCGGAACGTGAACTATACCCTCACCTTCGAGGCTCAGACAGCCACAGAAGAGACCATCGGAGTATTTATAAACCGCCGGCTGACCGGCATCCCGGGTGAGGATGCGGTTGTTGCCCGATCTGTTTCACGAAACGGGCGGGTGGCAGCGATTGCCCCTCTGCAGACAGCGTGGCAGACCCTTACCGTGGCAGTGCCGAATGACATGGTGATGCCGGACGAAGAGAATATCATCTCCTTTATCCAGCAGGCAAACCCGTCCCGCACCGACAATCTTGCGGAGTGGCATGTCCGCAATGTAGTCCTTGCGCCGTCCCTGCAGGCATCCGCACCCTCTATTGAAGTATTTACCCCCGATCAGGCATGCGGCCCGGATGAGGAGATGATGGCATGGGTCAGGATCGCAGGTATTGCACCGGATGACAGGTATCGCGCAACCGTCTCTATCGTTGCACCGGACGGGACAATGATCCCGTTCCCGAAAGGGACCGGTGAGGTGGCACCCCTTGACGCACCGTATGTCACAAATAACCATAATGGTCGGTTGCCGGGGTCATTTGTCTTCACGAACGGCATGGA
>CAZBYH010000208.1:0-1399 GCA_964496155.1 uncultured Methanoculleus sp. | reverse complement strand
GATGGCGGCCTGTGGATTATTCCCGGCGGATCTGCCAACCGGGCAGAGGTCCGTGCAGGCGAAACAACGGTGAGAGAACTCTCCCTTCTGCCACCAGTAACCAGCATGATCCCGGAGGTGAGTACATGAGGATGAACCGGACCATGAACAGATGCCTGCTGATCTTCCTCCTCCTCGGCATCCTCTCTGCACCGGCCCTGGCAGAAACAGACGGATGCTCTGCTCCAACGGTCTATGTACCCCAGATCACTTTGGGTGACAGCATATCCGCAGAGACAGCAGCCCTGCTGAACCTCCGGTTCACCCAGACGCTGCAGGGGGCAAATCCAGGCGTCCGCATCAGTTCAGCAGCAGAGATTGGTGAACTCCTCAGGGACGAACAGGAGAGGATGGCCGCCGGAACAGAGACAGGAACCACCGGCATCTCCATCAGCGAAAAGGTCAGTGCAGAATATGTGGTTGCACTCTCGGTGAACCAGGTGGGATCACGATATGTAGTCACCGCATCCCTGTCAGACGCCGACCTCTTCATTGTAGTAGCACGGGCATCTGCCGAAACGGCTTCACCGGATGAACTGGACCGTGCAGTATCAGACGTGGCGACACGCCTCGGCGATCTTGCAACCCTCATCCGGGCCCATGAAAAAACACATCCGGTACCGCCACGCGGGCCATCCCTCTCTGTTGCAATCAGTCCCCCATCAGTAACGGCAGAAGATATTCGTGATACCACAACCCTGACTGCAACGGTCATTACCTGTGCCAGTGAACCAGTACCGGGCACAAAGGTCTATTTTGAAGCAAAAACAGCCCGTGGGTGGGTGCGTGGTGAAGGGGAATCTGAAGATCCCGGCTGGTATGGCTGGCAGTATGCCATCACCGGGGCTGACGGGACAGCACGGGCCACCTACCGGCTGGACGCTGCCCGCGGCACGGGTGCAGGAAAAGATACCGTCAGCATCGGAACAAAAGGTCGTGGCGGAAAGGACGCAACAATCCGCGTGGATATCCCCATCACCGGTGTGATGCTTGAGGCAAGCCCGGCTAAACCGGAGATCCCGCC
The DNA here is from genome assembly GCA_964496155.1 of uncultured Methanoculleus sp. Lineage (GTDB taxonomy): Archaea > Halobacteriota > Methanomicrobia > Methanomicrobiales > Methanomicrobiaceae > Methanogenium. The sequence continues at coordinate 336 of CAZBYH010000208.1, read as the reverse complement.
CGAGGGGCAGACTGACATCACCGTCACCCTCTTTGAACTCTCGCCGGACAAAGTCCGTCGTCCACTGGCTGACCGGACCCTCTACCTCGAGAAATTCCGGTTATCTGACGGAGTTCGCGTCATCGTGGCCGGAGAAACGGACAGGCATGGAAACCCGGTCACCGACGCAAACGGTGAGGTTCTCCTGAAGTTTATTGCCGGAAAAAAGGAGTGCACAGAACAGATGCGCATCCTTTTCCAGGATATTGGCGTTGGGTATGCCGATGCAGTGAAGACATGGGTGGAGATTCGCGTGAAAAAGGATGAGTATGCAGGCACCGTGAACTGGAAAGAGTC
>CAZBYH010000207.1:0-3170 GCA_964496155.1 uncultured Methanoculleus sp. | reverse complement strand
CAGCGATGAGGATGACCTCAGTTACCAGAATGTATGGGCCGGGATTGATGCACCGATCTATGCGGTGCTGGGGAATCATGATTACAAGGCAGGTGTCCACGGGCTGAATGGGCCTGAGAAGATGCTTGCGATGCGGGAGGCGGATCTTTCGGTAGATGGGTATGATGTCTCTATGTTACAGGATGACCCGCTGATTGATCTTGCATTTGGCGCAGAAGTCACGGGAGCCCTCGAGGAGGCCGGTGTCCATGTGATGCAGAATGAGTATGAACTGCTGAATCTCCGGGGAACTGAGCTGATGCTTGTCGGCGTGGATGATGGATGGGCGGGCAGGGCAGATCCACCGGAAATTCCGGAAACGGATGCTTTTACCATCTATATGATTCACGAGCCGGGTGCGCGGGCGGACTGGGACGCTGACCTGATACTATGCGGGCATCTGCACGGGGGGCAGTTTAGTTCACCGGGTATTGATCTGATCAAGAAGGCAGGAATTGTTGATGTGCAGGGTTTCTGTTCCCATGGAGAGACGCCGTGTTTCATCACCCGTGGTATCGGCTCATCCAGCATGATTGAGCGTGATCTCAGGTTTGGCACTCCGCCGGAGATTGTGGTGATCAATCCGTCTGTCCCTATCAAAGGGGCGGTTGTTGTACGGGCGTGAGCGGCAACTGGATATGTTGCCTGCCACTTCCCCAATGATTTCTCTGTCTCTTAGAACTGTAACAACTGTATCAATAATTTTTTGTTCATTCTGGAATTCTTTCGGTGGGCTTCGTTATATCTTCTAAAATAGGGTGATGTCACGCTTTGACATATATTGCATCCTCTAATATACTTTTATACAGTTTTTTTCTCTGCATTATCCCGGCCTTGAGAATGAGATCGACTTTTAATCCAAGTAATTCTTCCAGTTCATCTCTTAGGTCTACCACTTCCCAACCGATTGGTTCCTGAAAATCAACCATGATGTCCAGATCACTGTTTTCTGTCTGTTCTTTCCGGGCATATGACCCGATAATGCTGAGTTCCTTTATGTTGTATTTTGTTTGGAGAGAAATAAAATCGGAATTGAGGGTTGCAACTATCTTTTTCAGTTCTTCTGCTTTCTCAGTTATTTTGCTGGATGCGGCATTGGAATTCATATCATATCAACGAATAATATTCGGGTCATTTGCCGTTTAAGGTGCCCGCATAAACAGCAATGAATTGTTATTTTCATTGGTTGTATCCTTTAGGACAATCCTTATAATCATTCCTGTAATATAGACTGACAGGAGAAGATCCTATGGGGCTGTATAGAGATGTGCTGGAAAAAAGGGAAGAAATTCTGCTGATTGCCAAAGCACATGGCGCTTGTCAAATACGGATATTTGGATCCGTTGTCCGGGGAGAGGATACTCCGGAAAGTGATCTTGATTTTCTCGTTGAATTTCTCCCGGGAAAAACTCTTCAGGATCAGGTTGCCCTTGTTCAGGATCTTGAAAAACTGTTTGGCCGCAGGGTCGATGTAGTGACGGAAGGGGGCCTCCATTGGTATATCAAAGACCGTGTCCAGAAGGAGGCTGTTTCTTTGTGAAGGATGACCGTCTGTCCCTGATGTCAATGCCGCCTTTAAAATCCACAAGTGTGCCGGTTTAAAAATCCACAAAAAACGTATGTGTATCTAAAGAAATCAGGTAACTATTCAGCCACCCTAAACCATTTTAACGCCAATTAACCGTTAGATCCTTATATAATGGCAGCATATTAGTTTCTAATGAATGTGCCTCCCGATCGGGAACAGATATTGCATCTTGTTCTGACCGATCCTCAAGCTGCAACAGATCTCATTCTGGACCTATATATCACCGTTCAAAAGCAGGCTGAGAAAATTACAGAGCTTGAAGCACGGATTGAAAATCTGGAGGCACAGTTAAAGCAAAATAGTCGTAACAGCAGCCGTCCACCTTCAAGTGATTTTTTCAAACCAAAACCCAAGAGCCTGAGGAAAAAAAGTGACAAAAAGCCCGGGGGCCAAAAAAATCATAAAGGGAAAACCCTTGCAATGGTGGAAGATCCCGATGAGATCATCTTGCACCCGGTTTCAAGATGTAATTGCGGGCATTCTCTCCAGGCAATTGAACCCGTAAAAATTGTAAAACGGCAGGAATTTGATATCCCTCCCGTTGAAATGAAAGTTACCGAACACCAGGCTGAAGTAAAAATCTGTCCAATATGCGGAAGGAAAATTACGGGTGAATTTCCCCCGCATGTGAATAATCCAACCCAATATGGACCTAATTTCAAGGCAGATGTTCTGTATCTGAAGGATGAAATCTTTACGTCTTTCAAAAAGGGGGCAAATTATTTCAAGGACCGATACCACCAACAGACAAGTCAGGGAACAATTCAGAATATCTGCCGTGAAGCGTATAAATCTCTTGAACTCTTTGAATCAGAGACGAAAGAAATCCTACTTCATTCTCCTGTTTTACACGCTGACGAAACCGGGTTAACCGTTCTTGGACTAAGATAGTGGCTGCATACGATAGGCAACGAAAAACTTACACTATATGCTGTTCATCCAAACAGAGGTTCAAAAGCTGTTGATGCTATGGGAGTTATTCCAAACTATAATGGAATTCTCGTACACGACTTTTGGGCAACATACTTCATGTATGATTGTCAGCATTCTCTCTGTAATGCTCATATAATGAGAGAATTAGAAGGAATTTATGACGGGTATAAACAGAACTGGGCAGGAAAGATGAAAACGCTCTTTGAAGACGTTTATGAGTACATCTTTGTTCAAAACAAACGAAATCCGGCTAAATTGAGTGAATTTGAGAAGATATATCAAAGTATTTTGGATGAAGGATTTGAGGAAAATCCACCACCCTCCGATCATCTGACCTGCAAGAAAAGAGGGCGAAAAAAGAGGTCAAAACCATTCAATCTTCTGAGAAGACTGGATGGGTATCGTGAAGATATTCTGAGATTTATGTACAATGCCATCGTCCCATTTACGAACAATCTGGCAGAACGGGACGTTAGAATGATGAAAGTGCAACAGAAGATCTCAGGGACATTTAGATCTGTTGAAGGGGCAGAGATATTCTGCAGAATAAGGACGTACATTTCGACAGTCAGGAAGAACGGGAAGTCAGTGTATGAGGCACTGAAAAGGT
>CAZBYH010000206.1:0-3198 GCA_964496155.1 uncultured Methanoculleus sp. | reverse complement strand
TTTTGTATATGCATTATAATTATGTGGTACTTTTTGTAAGGGTTCGCAAAGTAAGGGGTATAAGGATACAAGGGACGAAAAAATACCTTTTTCAAAAAGAGAGGATAAGAACATCGAAAGCGAACAGGGTGTAAGCACCCCGAAGTAGCATGACAGGAAACTGGCACAGTACGAATGCTCACGTATGCATTGAGAGACGGGTGAAGATACCAAGGCACAGAAAAAATGGTGAGAGAGAATGAAAGAATATTAATTCCCGGAGAGAACGATCTTCATCGTCTGATCACTGGACGAAATCTCAGTCAGTTCAAAGGGAGTGCCCCACTGCTGGATGGTGGCCACATCTGGCCGGATGAACCCCGTAAAGGTGACAGCGAGGTCGTCCTGTTTAAATGTATCCGGCAGATTAAGAGTGAGATACGCAGTGCCATCATCTGCAATGATGCCATAAAACCCGCCTTCGAGGTTCTGGTACACCACCGTTCCACTACCGCTCACGGCATTCGGATCTGTTGTCTCGCTTCCAATACAGCCACATGCGAGCACTCCTGCCCCCAGACAGCAGCAAAGGAAGAGGGTGAATAATCCAAATTGTTTCATATTAATCAACACCTGATGATACGATAGATAAGCGAATCAACGTTGCGTTGACTTCAAAGGGCTTCCCAGGTATCATGATGAAGGGAGTATCCCGCAATTATTAATCCATCGTACCAATCAAATGAGCGGGAAAGCCATTCCATCCCTTACCGTGACCGATAGAATATCCCCCGAATTTCCCGTTCTTCCGTGATACACCCCTCAGCAAGAAGGGGATCAATGTATTTTCGCACCTCATTTGCATGTAGCCCAAGAACCCGACTGAGATCATCTATCGTGCAGGGTCTTCGCCGAATCGTCCCGAGAATCGACTCGCGGACATCCTGTGAGAATGAGGCAATATCCGAGCGGGAGGTAAGCGCCTCCACCACCTCGATCCCGGGAAAACCGAGAGCGCCTGCAATCCGTTCCATCTCCTCTGCGGTAGGAACCGTGATCCAGTCAACAATGCCCGGGCGGTCCAGCGTGTTCAGCTGCACCCGGTCAGGGCAGATCTCTGCAATCGCGTCCCGCAAGAAGAGCAGTTCCTCGTCCGTGTCGTTCAGGCCGGGGACGATAAAGATCTCCAGCCATATCTCACCTTTGAACTTTTTTCTCAGGGCAACAAGACCGTCGCGGACACGGGTTGCTGTAATGGAACGGCAGGGCCGGTCAATCTTCTGAAAGATTGATTCGGATACCGCATCCAGCGATGGCACGATGACATCGATGTCTGCCATTTCTGCCCTCATACCGGGGTCGGTGAAGAGGCTCCCGTTTGTCAGAAGTGCAATCCGGTATTCCGGGAACCGTTCCCGAATATGACGGGCAATTTTCGCGATACCGGAGTGAAGCGTCGGTTCCCCCGAACCGGAGAAGGTGATATAGTCGAGATGCGAGGAGGTCGAAAGGTAATCATCAATCTCGCGGATGATGGCATCCGTCGGGTAATATTCAGCTCGTTCAATCGTCAGGTTGGTTGTTTTCCCGCACTCACAGTAGATGCAGTTGTAACTGCAGGTCTTCGGGGGCACAAGGTCAATACCAAGCGAAATACCCAGACGCCGGGACGGCACCGGGCCAAAAAGATACTGGTATCCCATAGGTAGGGAAGAGATAGCCGTTGACAGAGCATTAACCTGATCACTATTACATAGGAATTTACCCGGGAATGAGAGGAACATACGGTGCAGTAGCTCGTTTGCAAAATACAGAAACACCAACAACTGCCTGCACGTCATCAGTGCGGGAAAAAAGCACTTTATTTTGATTCAGATTGTTTGTGCTGGAGCCGCCGTCCAATCTCCTGCTGAATCTGTCGGCAGAAGGACGGATCTTCATCCATGGCCTCCAGAAAGAGCCGGATGCGACGCACCGTCTCAGGGTTAAGTTCATGCTCCATAAAACAGGCATCTGCCTCTGCCACACGTTCGGCGACACCAATCAAAAGTAAGAATTTCTTCAGGGTATCGTGGCGATATTTGATCACCTCTGCAATCTTCTGACCCTCAGGGCGAAAGACCACTCCTTCATACCGACGGTATTCAACGAGGCCCAGAGCGTCCAGTTTCCGGAACATCTCCACCACACTCGAAGGGCTGACACTCAGCTGATCAGCCACATCTTTCGTCCGGGCATACCCTTTCTCAAGAGTAACATTGAGGATAGCTTCAAGATAGTCCTCGGCCTTCCTGCTGAGGTTTTTTGCAATATATCCTTCGTTCATACTCTTTCTATAGTAATATTCATCTCTAAAAGGAGATAAAAGGGGTGATTCGAAAGAATCCTATTTTGCATCGTCAGGAATCATCGGTATCATGCATCCGAATCAGGTACACAATACCCAGCGTGAACGGGATGAGGAGCATCGCCGGAGTGTATGGTAGTGCAAACTCAGCCAGAAAACCGGATAGGGAATTGAAAAACGCGGGGGATGCTTCACCAGCAGGTATCGCCACGCAGAGGCGGGCAAAGATATCAGTGCCTGCAATTATCCAGACGAGGACGCCTCCCAGAACCACCTTCGCCGACTGCTGTATTGTCGCAATCCGGGCGCAGCCTGCAAGCATGAAGACACCTGCACAGACCATGACAAATCCGCCCCATGCCCAGCGGAAGAAGTCGTCACCGGCGATTTCAAGGATACCCATCTGAATACCGGGCCGAACACCCGCCCAGACAAGAATATCTGCCATGCCAAACGCAAGCGTCACCAGACCCAGCAAAGCGAAATAGATCCCAAGGGGAGTAATTTTACGGCCTTCCTTTATTTTCATATCAACGCGTTCCATATTATGCGACCCCCAACAGGATACCCACGGCGTGAATGATTCCACCGTAAATGAAGACAACCACGAATAACACCGCAATTGCAGCAATCAGTTCCTTCCAGCCTTCCCTGAGCATGACCACAAAGGTAGCCACACACGGGAAGTAGATGGTGACAAGCACTACAGAGGCAACCATCTGGTACGCGGTCATCGGGATGATGGAGAGTTGTGCAATGGCGAGGTCTTTTCTCAGGAATGCTGCAATAAGCGGCCCCACCGTCTCTTTGGGGACACCAAACCACGTGACAAAGACCGGTTCAAGGAGATTTGCAAGCCCCTGAATTATGCC
>CAZBYH010000205.1:0-3238 GCA_964496155.1 uncultured Methanoculleus sp. | reverse complement strand
TCTTTGATCTGGGGAATCGGGAAGCAGTTCTTGTCGATCACCGCATCAAGGAACCGGACTCCGAGACGTGTGGTCGTCTTTAGCTGCTCTTCATTGAGTTGCCCGTCCCTCACAAAGAGGCCCAGATTTATCGAGCCTAACACACAGCTCTCGAAGTGAAGGAGTGGCTGTTCTCCACAGGGATTGGTGGTGTCGATAGGCCCAAGGTCGGGGGTCGGGTTGTAACGGTTGATTTCGTCATAAAAGAGTACACCTGGTTCTCCGTTCTTCCATATCCCGTCAATCACCGCGTTCCAGATGGCACCGACCGTGATCTCTTCACCAGAATACGGATGGGTCATCCACACCTTCTCCATCTCCCCCCGTTCAACCGATTCCATGAACACATCGTTCATCATCACTGAGATGTTGAAATTGCTGACCTTCCCTTCTACTGTCTTTGAACGGATGAACTCCAGAATGTCCGGGTGCCAGACATTGAGAATCCCCATGTTTGCACCACGGCGTCTGCCGCCCTGTTTAATGACCTCGGTAGCTTCATTAAAGATGTTCATGAAGGAAACCGGGCCGGAAGCGACGCCCTCTGTCGAGAGGACAGGGGCTGCCTTTGGGCGGATATTTGAGAAGTTGTAACCTGTCCCGCCGCCACTCTTGTGAATGAGGGCGCCCCACTTGAGAGCGTCAAAGATCTCGGGAAGGGAATCCCCCACTCTGAGGGTAAAGCAGGCAGAAAGCTGGCTTATTTCTGTGCCGGCGTTCATCAGGGTCGGTGAATTCGGCAGGAACCGGAGAGACCGCATCTCTTCAAAATATGCAGCGGTCTGGGTCTCATCTTCCCCCAAAGCAACAGCGACACGTCGACACACATCCTCAAATGTGGTCTCACCGCTCCGGAGATACCGGGCACTTAGTATACTATCAATGATTGAGTCTGTCATCCGTATTTGATCCATTTGGTAAAATGCAGGGAAACTGCTGGTCTGTGTCTCATCTGTCCCGTACATAAGCAATGTACGGGACAGATGGTATTTTTTTCTGCTCAGGATTGTGCCGCAGTGTTCGTCTGCATCAATGGCACACCAGTGGAGACCGCACTCGCTTTTCTCCCTGAATTAGGGGAGCGAAACACGGTTATCGATCTTTTTCGGCAGGTTTTGACACTCTCGTGGGGATAATATCAGGAAGAGTTGTTCCCATTCTGTTTGTTAGCGAGTATGTAAGATACTGGGGTATCGGACACTACACCGTGAGACCAACAGTAAGAGATACGTCATCTGCGTCCGTTTAAATTCACAGCATTAGAGGCTGATATCTGATTTTTAGCCCTTGAGAAAGTGTCTGGTTTCCTGCACTCTTCTACATGCATGCCGGACATCCGGCCATCTCCGAACCCTCACCCGCGCCCCCCACCATTGTTGTCTTGTATGACTGAGGGTGCGTTAATGACAGACACCTGTAAGAGGGAACGGGGTACCAGGGATACTATTTTTTCATATCCACTGCTTTTTTCTGAAATACAGAACCATAATTCCGGCCGTGGCAAGCATTGCAATGATCGAAGCCGGATACCCATATTCCCACTGGAGTTCCGGCATTGATGAAAAATTCATTCCGTAGATGCCAGCAATAAAGGTCAGGGGGATAAAGATGGTTGCAATGATGGTCAGAATCTTCATCACTTCATTCATCCGATTACTCAGGGTTGAGAGATATATTTCATACAATCCAGTGGACATCTCCCGGTATGACTCCAAAATATCATTTAACTGGTAGAGATGGTCAGACACATCATTCAGGAATAGTTCCGTCCGTTCGGATATGAAAGCCGGTTTAATTCTGATAAGCCCCGTGATGGCATCCCGGAGAGGCCAGACCAGTTTTTTCATATTGAGGAGATTTCTCTTAAGGGCATAGATCTCCCCCATGACATCGGAGTCTGTCCCACCAATTATCCGGTCTTCAAGGTCTTCTATTTCCTCTCCAATTCGGTCGAACACAAAGAAATAATTGTCAACGACGCAGTCTGCAAGGGCATACATCAGGTAATCTGAACCCAGTTTGCGTAGACGCCTTTTTTCGTCAAAAAGCCGGGAAATAATCCCTTTGAAGATGTCACTCTCCCCCTCCTCAAACGAGCAGACTATTTTGTCGGTCAAAATTAGACTTAACTGGGCAGACGATATAGTTACATTATTTTCATCTTCCGTCCCTGCATCAGGACTATTTTCTATCCGAATGATTTTGAGAACCATAAACAGGTATTCATCAAATATCTCATATTTTGGTCGCTGATTGGTATTCAGGATATCTTCAAGCGTTAATGGATGGAGAGAAAGCAGAACGCCAAGCTGTTTTATCTGTTCCAGATCGGAAAGACCTGATACTTTAATCCAGGCAAATCGATCCTCACCAGGAAATGATTCGGCGGCGGTATCCAACTGTTCTTCTTTAGTAAAATCCTGATTATATACAAAATACCGAACCTGTGTCGGTGAAGGATCCCGGTCACCCACATGGATCAGGGCTCCCGGGGGAAATCCGGATTTTGAAGACTGAGATACTGCAATTTTCCGGTTCGGTTTCATAGGCGTACATCTTATCCGACAGATGAAATATATATCTGCAAAAAATGCGGGGAACAGGAATGGTAGCAATGGACTTTAGCGATGAGAAGACTCGGTTTTCCCATGGTTTCAGGGATTACGTTCCATCTGCCTTCCATCCACAAACCCATTCCCTTCCACTTTGTTTGGTTGGGGTCGGGAATGACTGGGATATCGGTCTGCTGAGGGCATTTCTTTAAAGATTCCATGACCTGCCACCCACTGTCACATACTGCGAAGCATACTCTTTTTCAGGATTGTTTCAAGGGAACCGGTGAGGAGGGCAACAGAGAACATGTCTGCATCCGGTGCAACCGACCGTAATCAGTTTACGATATTTATTGGCCATGTGTCTGATGCAGACAGAGAAAGGGAAATTTATAGGCACAATACTAATAGTAACTCGTAATACGGATAGTAACTCGTCATCACTATCCATCTGGCTAATGCTAAATCTTCCCCGACTAAACTCTACATTAGATACCAAACACTGGCCGATTATAATTAATAGGATTTCACGATGACTAAGATCAATGCAAAACCATTCCTCAAGTGGGCAGGGGGAAAAACCCAGTTACTTGATGAATTCTCAAAACGGATACCAAAAGAACTCAATGATGGTGAACTATCAACAT
>CAZBYH010000204.1:0-3251 GCA_964496155.1 uncultured Methanoculleus sp. | reverse complement strand
TATGAACGGCAGGAAGTGCGGGACTGTGCGGCAGTGATCGCCTTCCTTGCGGATAATGCCGATGATATCGCCCTGTACGGGGCACTTCGGTCTCCGTTCTTTGGCCTCTCTGATGCAGAACTCTTCCGTGCCGCAGGTGGGCGGGGCAGAGGACTCTTCGCTCGCCTGAAAGAGGATGCAGATGGCCCTGCCGCGGATGCCTGCCGGATGCTTGAGCACTGGCAGGCATTTGCACGCCGGGAACCGCCATCAGCACTCGTCACCCGCATCCTCCGTGAGTCGGGCATGTACGCAATCTGCGCCGGGCAGGACAACGGCGACCAGATGACCGCAAACCTCCGAAAAATAACCGAGATCGCCCGATCTCGTGAATCTGGTGGATGCTATGGATTCGATGACTTTGCCGCGGACCTTGGGCAGGCGGTGCGGGACGCTCCGAAAGAGGATGATGCACCCCTGCCAACCGCAGACAAGGACGCTGTCGCCGTGATGACCGTCCATGCCTCAAAGGGGCTGGAGTTTCCGGTGGTTGTTCTGCCCTTTACCAATGCAGACAGTGGCGGCCGGAAGAACGGGATAGTCTTTGAGGAGGGGCTGGGCCTTGCCACAAAGATTCCGGGGCCGGAAGGGCCAGTGGATGCACCGATCTCCCTTTTGATTCGTCACCGGCGCAAACAAAAGGATGCAGCAGAGTCACGCCGCCTCTTCTATGTGGCGGTCACCCGTGCCCGTGACCATATTCTCTTCTCCGGGACCATGCCGGATATGGAGATGGTTGCCCTCGGCCCGGATGCCGGGAAGACGCGGATGCACCGGACCTTTGCTGCCCTCGGTATCACCCCGGAGGCTGTCACTGCAAGGAACGCCATATGCTCTACACCCAATAAGCGGGAGTGGCGGATTCCTATTATTATGGCTGAAGAAAAAGGCATGACCGTGACTGCGTCGCCGCCGCCGGTGCCGGTAACGGTTACCTGTCCTTTCCCCGCAGACGGGGCAGAGACTGCGTGGATGACCCCCCCGCTGCCTGCCACCGCACGGTCGCGACCGCCTCTCCCCGTTACTGCCATCCACCGGTATGCATCCGGGAATGAGAGAGAGGGGCCGGATCCGGTACACCTCCTGCAATCGGGGAAGAAAGATAATACTGCCGCACGGGAAGGGAACCTTTTGCACGCGGTATTTGCCGGGATGAGTCCCGCCCGTGCCTGCACCCTTCACGGTTTCTCGGCGGATGCCGCACGAATCTCTGCCTGTGAAAAGGCATACCAACAGTTCTGTTCCCATCCGCTCATCCGCGAGAGTACCGAGCACCAGTGTGAAGTGCCCTTTGTTTACTCGTTTGGAGAGGTGATGGTCCGGGGGGCCATCGACCGGATCATCCGTACGGCGGACGGAAAATATGCGGTGATTGATTACAAGACGGGATCAGATCCGGGAGAGGAACCCTGTCGAGAGGAGTATTCCATTCAGCTCGCGGTCTATGCCGATGCTGTCCGAGCCCTGACGGGTGAACTACCAGACACCTGGCTCTACTACACCAAGACGGGGAGGATGATGCACGTGACCCCCGATATGGCTGCGGCACGGGCGGCGGCGGTAAAGGCAGGGAGTCAGTGGTAAACCAGAGATAAATTGGAACAAAAATCGGTATTTGTACTGGTATTTTGTTTGATCATCATGAATACAGGGAAATTAACTCAAATTACCATCTTTTTTTTGATTCAGAGAAATATTCTGCATTTTATATCAAAAAGAACCCATTTTCTTAAGCAACACGGGAGTTGAAGACCGACGTAAAGTGATTATGTTTATATATAATTTGTCCAAGGACACCCCAAACACTTTTTATTTAGCACTTTATAGCTATATGAATATATGCATTACACACGATAGATATATATTACTTACAATCGGAGGTAGGGTCGATCTCCTATGTCAACAAACCCTGATCTCTTTAGTGACCGGATCCATCATTCCGCCAACCAGTATCGTGAGAATGAATATGATGTCTTCCAGTGCCGGCTTTCAAAAGAGTGTGATGCCGTATTCGCTGACCGGAAGTTCGCCCGGAAGCTCACTCCATTGTTTCAGGAATAACTGAACACCACAAAAAGAGGAAACAGGGGTGTATCCTTTTTTTGAGGTATTTTTCATGCCTATTCAACCGAATAGATGAGGGCAGGAACTGAGGAATTGTGCCGTTTGGCGAACCGAATCACTCCTGAAAATTCCAGCTGTTTTAGGTTATATTTATGAAAACCCTTATCGTTTTAATGCAGCGATGGAGAAAAATCGTTCATATACCGTTCGGATAGATGAATTATCCAGAAATGTTCGCGATTGCTTTTTTTAAATGCAGGAAGATCAGATGTGACTGCCATCCAGACTACGGATAGATCCACCCCAAAAAATGCATGAATCAGTTTATCCCTCATACCAGCCATCTCGCATCTCGGCACATTTTGATTGCAATTTCTTACTTTTTCGGGTATGTTTTTTACCGCTTCACCCGCCGGAACACCCATACAGAGCACCCCCCTTATCTCATCTCTCGTATATACTGATCCCATAAAGACTTTAACGAGAGGAGAAAAGAAAGAATGAATATCAAATTTGCATACAAAGCGATATCGGTGACAGGGAGGCGTTCCAACAATGAGGATGCGTGGAAAGTATGCCAATATGGTAATTTTCTCTTTTGTGCAGTGGCAGATGGCATCGGCGGCCAGCCAGCGGGAGAAGTGGCATCATCCTGTGCGGTGCAGGCAGCAGAGGATGTGGTCAGGCGAGCCTTTGCCGCAGGCAATCCCCCTGACTATCCGGCAGTTCTTACGGAGGCACATACTCGTGCGGATGTGGCGGTGAAGGCAGAGGCCACCGGCCTGCAAAGAGGTATGGGAACGACACTCACGACAGCACTCTTTTCAGATGGTCACCTCACCACCTGCAATACCGGGGATTCACGATGTTTCATCGTCCGGGACGGCCTCCTCATCTTGGTAACACGGGACCACTCCCTGGTACAGGAGCAGATTGATGCAGGCATTATCCGTCCGGACGAGGCATTCTCCCACCCCCAGAAACATATCATCACCCGATCCATCGGTGCTGTCTTTGCAGCCGATGTGACAGAGACTCCACTTTATCCCGGCGACTGTATAATCCTCTCGACAGACGGAATGCATGATGCCCTGACCCCGAATTGCATCGTGCATGAAGTGCAGGGAAAGACTGCCCATGCAGCAGCA
>CAZBYH010000203.1:0-3287 GCA_964496155.1 uncultured Methanoculleus sp. | reverse complement strand
AAGCGATCCCTGCATGGAAGGGGGCACCCCGGTATCTTACCCGTGCCCTTGAAGAGGGGGCACTCCCGGAAAATATCCGGTTAAAGGACGCAGAGGAGGCACTATGCAGGATGCACGCCTGAGGATAGGAGCTACCCTTTTGCTCTCGTTTGCCGCTTTCAGTTCAATATTCGGCGCAGTGATGGCACTACTCTGGTGGACATTCGTGGCCCGCGGTGAACGTAACCTCCCGGGAAGGCGCGCTGGCACCGTCATCTTCGGTGCAATTATCCTTATTGCCATATTTACGCAGGCATTCGGTGGTGATGGTATATCATATGGATTCCGCATGATAGTCATCACCCTCATTGCATTCTGGGCATTCGGGTATGGACGGGAGGGAGACCTGATGAACACGGCAGTCTGGGCGTTCGGCGATCGCATCGGGTTTGACCTCGGGCTGACTGCGGAGATGGCTATCTCCTCACTCAGACGCATCGAAAAAGATATCCACAACATCAGAAATGCTATCCGGTTGAAAGGTAGCAGAGGGGCAGTGAATGATCTGATATCACTGGGATTCACCCTCACCATTATGCAGATTTACCGGGCACGTGAACAGGGAATTATTCTTGCAACGCGGGGATATCGGGGAGGAGGGACATACACCCCATCATTCAGTCGTTCAAATAAAGATTATTTCGCCTTTTTTGGTTCATTGCTCATCATTGCGGTCATTTTCGTATCTTTCGCTGGGTTTTTATAGAGTCACGAGCAACCTTGTAAAGGTTCGACAATATCAATATCCTGCCCCTTAGAGGTGATTTATGAGTACTGTTAATCCTGTAAAAATTACTGACACGACCCTTAGGGATGCACACCAGTCTTTGATAGCAACCCGCCTAAAAACAGAGGATATGACAGAACTGGCGCATGCCATCGATTCCGTCGGGTTTTTCTCAGTGGAAGCATGGGGGGGCGCAACATTTGACACTGCTATACGATACTTAAACGATGACCCGTGGCAACGTCTGCGCACCTTAAAAGAAGGACTTCAGAACACGCCGATACAGATGCTCCTGCGCGGACAGAATCTTGTCGGATACCGGCATTACCCGGACGATGTCGTAGAAAAATTCATCGAGGCAGCTGGAAGAAACGGTGTTGACATCTTCAGGGTTTTTGATGCACTCAATGATATCCGCAATATGCAAAAATCCATGGAGGTTGTCAGAGATATCGGTGCACACCTCCAGGGCACAATATCATATACCACAAGCCCTGTGCACAGCATCGGGGGATTTATTGAACAGGCACGGAATCTCTATGCTCTTGAATGTGACTCTATCTGCATCAAGGATATGGCAGGCCTTATTATGCCAGAGTCAGCACGTGAACTGATTACCGGCATAAAAAGAGAGATAGACATTCCGATAGACCTTCACAGTCATTCTACAAGTGGGGTATCACCGATGAGTTATCAGGCCGCAATCGAGGCGGGGGTTGACATTCTTGATACCGCAATGTCTCCGTTTTCCATGGGCACGTCACAACCCCCAACCGAGAGTATTGTGGCAAGCCTCATTGGAACGGAGAGAGACACCGGTATTGATTTGATGAAACTCCGGCCGATACGAAATATCTGCCTCACGATCCGGGAGAAGTACACGCCATTGGTGAACTCGATATCTGAGCAGGTTGACAGTGATGTACTCATCTATCAGCTACCGGGCGGCATGATCTCAAATCTGGTCTCACAGCTAAAAGAGCAGGATGCACTCCACCGGATAGAAGATGTGCACAAGGAGATACCAAGGGTACGTAAAGACCTCGGATATCCCCCGCTGGTGACACCCACCAGCCAGATTGTGGGGACACAGGCAGTCCTCAATGTGCTGATGGGAGGTGAACGCTACTCATCTGTCACTAAGGAAGTGAAGGACTATGTGCTCGGCCTCTATGGGAAACCACCCGGCCCTATCTCTGATGAAATTCGCACCCTTATCATCGGTAATAATGAGCCATTCACCGGACGGCCCGGAGATCTTCTTGAGCCCGCCTATGAGAGAATGGCCACCGAGGCGCGGGAAGAGGGCATTGTCAAAAAGGAGGAGGATATCCTCACATATATCCTGTATCCGGCGATTGCACCATCCTTTTTGCGCGGTGAGCGTGTCACAGAGGTTATTCCATGCAAAGCAGGCGGCGACGTTGCACGGGGGGGCCCCCTTCCTACCACAATGGACGTAGAAGTTGACGGCGAAATATTTGCCATCCGGATTCTCTCAGTTGATGGCGGCGAGCTCAGGGGTGCCGAATCCATGGGAGCAAAACAGATTCCCCGGACAACATTAAAAGGCGGAATTAAATCAAATATTCAGGGCATGGTCCTGAAAGTTGAGACCCATATCGGTGCTGAGGTGAAAAAAGGAGACACACTTGTCGTTCTTGAGGCAATGAAGATGGAGAATCCCATTGTCTCAACGGCAGATGGCAAGGTAACAAGCATCTTTGTTGATGTTGGTGACGCTGTCCAGAACGGAGACGTCCTGCTGGTGATCGAGTGACATATTTCGAGAGGGTGCTTGTTGCAAATCGTGGAGAGGTTGCAATCCGCGTCATGCGTGCGTGCCGTGAGATGGGAATTGATACGGTTGCCATCTATTCAGAATCGGATAGAAATTCACTCCATGTCAAGTATGCGGATGAATCATTTCTCGTCGGAGAGGCGCACCCGTCCAAGAGTTATCTGAATCAGGATCGTATAATTGATATCGCAAAGAAGAGCGATACTGATGCAATCCATCCGGGATACGGATTTCTTGCGGAAAATAGCGGATTTGCCCGTCGGTGTGAGGAGGAGGATGGGATCACCTTTATCGGCCCGTCATGGCGTTCTATTGAAGCCATGGGTTCCAAACTGGGTTCCAAACGTATCATGGATAAAGCCGGCGTTCCGGTTCTGCCGTATACTCCTGATGGTATCACAACCCTTGATGAGGCAAAGAAGATCTCTGCTGCAATCGGTTACCCAGTTATTGTGAAAGCATCGGCAGGCGGCGGCGGTATTGGTATGCAGATTGTGGAAGGGGAGGAAGCTCTTGAAGAAGCAATCGAGAAAGGCATGCGCATCGCTGCTTCTGCATTCGGTGACCCCACAGTATTTATCGAGAAATACCTGTCCAAACCGCGTCACATCGAGGTCCAGTTGCTTGCAGACAAGTCCGGCAACAAAATCCATCTCTACGACCGCGAGTGTTCCATCCAGCGGCGCCACCAGAAGCTTGTGGAGGAGGCACCCTGCCCCA
>CAZBYH010000202.1:0-3300 GCA_964496155.1 uncultured Methanoculleus sp. | reverse complement strand
CCATATAACAAAAAAACATTAATTATTTACAATAAAGCGGTATTAACGCAATTAAACAATAGAATGGGGAAAAATATAGGTAATAAAAAGGTATCGGAATCAGGATAAACTGCGCCTGCTGATCCGCAGGACAACAATTACATATCATATTAATAGACATATAAAGTAGGTAATCGCATGACGCAAAAAAAATACAGAACATTCCTATGTATTCTGATTCTTGCATTTCTCGTAGCAGGAGTACAGGCACTGTCGATAACCGCAGGGCCTGACCATATTGAAGAAGGGGGACAAATAACCGTAACAATACAGGGCCTTGAGGATGGCAGTTCTTTTTCCATGCACATCGGGGCTGACCTTGTACCTGGAGATAACCAGGAGTTTGCATTCTCGTCCAATGACCTGAATATGCCATTTACACTCTCTGATACCACAATCATCGTGCAGGCAGAACCGATCGTATGGACCAATTTCAGATACCAGAAGGACTCTGATAGCCCGGTCAAGAGTCTTGGGTTCGGGAGTGATGAACACCCGGTCAGGAACGGTATCGTAATGGATGAGGAAAGTTTCGGAAAGATTAGCGGTGGATCTGAGATATCAATGCTTGAGATCACCGGAAAAGCCCTGCCGGACACCAATCTGGTTTCAATATCACTGGAACTGAGCGGAGTTAAATCAGGAGTTGATGACTCATCAATCTCATATACCATTAACAACATGGACCAGGGAACTGCCACCATCATTGTGTCCGTTGACGGGATAGAAGCATTGCATAAAAGAATAGCGGTCGGTGGGCCAATCCCAACAACGGTCCCAACACAGCCTTCATCGGGAAGTGGCAGTGGTAGCAGTGGACCTTCAGGAACAGCGACACCAGATACACCAGCCCAGAGTACAGACATCACTGCATCATCTATCGATGGATATGCAATGCTTAATTTCCCGGAAGGGACGGTATCAGGGACAGATTCTGAAGATATTATCATCATGAAAAACTCCCATCCCAAAAACATTCCTGATGAATGGGACCTGGTATACGGAGCATACGTCATATCACCGGCATCGCTCAGGTTTACGGAACCAGCAGATCTTTTCATCACCGGTGATGAAGGCCTAACGACAAGTGCACGGTTTATCGCTGAATATAAGGATGAAAAATGGGTTATCCTGCCTACTGAACTAAAAGGGAAAGCACTTGTTGCAAAGATATCAGAATCCGGAACATATGCGCTCATGACCTTTGCAAATACCCAATCCACTCCGGACAAGACCGATACACCTGCACCCACGGAATCTTCAACCCCTGCACCCACAACCTCAGGTCTGCCCATGTATGCAGGTTTATTTACCGTTCTTGGAGCTCTTTTCGTTGTGCAGAGACTCCATAAATAATCTATTTTTTAACTCCCCAATTTTTTCAGATACAAAGAATCTTTTGCTCTTATACAACAGAAGTTCTCAGGGACATGTAGATCGGTTGGAGGAACAGAGATATTCTGCAGAATACGGGCGTACATTTCGACAGTCAGGAAGAACGGGAAGTCAGTGTATGAGGCACGAAAATGTTGGCCAAAGTGAAGCCTTTCACTGTTCATGAACTCATAGCTGAATAGTTACCATCTGTTTTCATCTGTTTTCATCTGTTTTCATTTTGACGTATATCCGAACCGGAGATAATGTGTTGTTGTTTTTTTGAATTACAGGATTATTTGTCGTTTTTTCGGTTTCATTTTCATCAACACCAGTATCATACATACAACCACTACTATCCACAAAAGAAACAGAGGTGTCGAATGATACTGGAATTTGATGAAAACATCCCTTACTATCTGTACATATATCTATACTACTATCTTCTTTAGGAGAATGAGCATCATTATGATCGCCATTCACGTTTTCATTTTTTGCCTTTTTTTATGAAAACGTGATGAAAAGATGAAAACGTGATCTTCCTTGTCACCGCCATAATCCCCACTCTTCGACGTCACGAAATTGAGAGACTGGGAGAAATAATGCTCCTACCTTTTTCATTCCCACCCGTCCCACCCCTTCCCACCTTGTTTCCCACTTATTTTGAGCCATTTTTGTTGATGAAATTAAGATCTGGTGGCAATTAGACATTTATACGTTTGAGAACCACCATCCCCGGTATCGGACACAGACACACAACCATCCGCACCCAAAAAAAGATTACTCGGATACCTAATTGTAATGGGAGTCCCCTGTACTATCTTTATATAACTCTCAATTAAGACTCTCTTTTCTTAAATTATCGTCATTATGGACATATTTTTTGACACCCACTTTTAGTCAAAACCGGGTGGGAAACTAGTGAGTAGGTGGGACTCAGGCCGTCATCCTCATCTTTTGTATGCTGGTCATCGCCATCCGGATCCTCATGTTTCAGCCATACACCTGACCAACTGTCCAGATACGATACATGACACGATCAAATGACAAGAATTGTTTCTGGCAGCAAATATCCAACCCATACAATTGTTCTGCCACCATCGCAGTGATGAGGCCTACCGCAGGACACATTTGGAGAATAACGGGTAATGGGTAACGACGGAGTGCCCCCAGTTCTCGTTGGTTTCTGCATGTTTGCATAGCTTTGCATAACTTTACATAGCTTTGCAATCAGGTTTGCAAAGCTGAATAAGCGTATTTGGGATTGAATATCCAATCAGGCTATGGATTATTGAATTTAACAATAGCTTTGCAATGATGCACGGATCACAGACACAACTACCCCCGCAAGGTGCTAAATTCGGATTGCTGTATGATCCCTGCAAAGTACGCAAAGTACCTTTAAATTCTGTATATCTATCTCTTATATTGTCGTATTTCGTAGTATTACCGCCATTTTACGCATAATTTAGCTTTGCAATATGTGCCATTTTTGTATGCAAAGCTACTGCAAAGTTGCAAAGCTGCAAAACATCTCCGGCACCATCCGTACCGTCACTGCCATCATTGTCGCTGTCGTTGTTCCGATCATTATCATTCTTTTCCTCAAGCCAGACATCGGCCTGTACACACCATCTCGGTTCTGCATTTAAAACGCCTGTTTGAAATTTAAGGATAACAAAAAGGGTTTGAAATCGTTTTTTTATTACCCTATCAAAGGAAATATAGCTATAATGAGCCTGAAAGATGAAATCCCACATTAATTCAACAAATTATATCACGTTTATAACCGCTGTGATCACCCGATCTTATAGCATCATACGGTTTATTGTTTAATATCATTTGAGCAAATAATGGCCATGTTGAAAAATCAGCGGTCGCATATCC
>CAZBYH010000201.1:0-3325 GCA_964496155.1 uncultured Methanoculleus sp. | reverse complement strand
ACTCCGCTCAGACCTTCTTTTTTAAAAAAAACGTTTCCCGACAGAACATACCTCTGTTTCTTTGGTGGATGGTGGTTGTATGTATGATACTGGTGTTGATGAAAATGAACCCGACAAAACGACACATAATCCTGTAATCCAAAACCAAACAACACTTCATCCCCGGTTCGGATGTACGTCAAAATGAAAACAGATGAAAACAAAAAAGGCAGGTACGGTGTCTCTTCTCTCCGGCATCCTAAACCGCGGAGATTTCCGGCGATACCCGGTCTCTTTGCTGCATTGTATGCTCTGCAAAGAGGGTGCTATGGGTTTGTGTCCGTGTTTGCAGCACGTTCCTGTCTGAATGCGCCTGGAAACATTGGGGAATGACATACCATTCCGATATAATGTACCGTTATGTAGTTTCGCGCTGTCGCAAGGCCATCGTCGATTGATTTATATGTGACCATTGGTGTGGTATAAGAGGTTAATTGGTGTGAAAAAGTAAATCGGCCCTGTTTTATAGTGATACTTTCAAAATTGAATCAATAATTTCCCACAATACTTAGAGGTGTCTATCATTTATTTTGGAACAAATATCATCGGCGACAATACCATAGTGTCAGATTCTGTAACGCTCGGCTTTCCTTCGCGTGAACACATGGGCAAAGAGGAGTTTCCGGGCACTACTATCGGTGCAAACGGGATGCTCCGGTCGGGGACAATCATCTATTCTGATGTGCAGATTGGCAATGATTTTTCAACCGGCCACAATGTGATGATCCGGGAAAAGACAACCATTGGTGACGGTGTCTCTGTCGGCACGAACACCATTATTGAGGGAAATGTCATCATTGGCAGCAATGTGTCCCTTCAAAGCCTTGTTTACATCCCGACCGGGGTTTTAATAGAAGATGACGTCTTCATTGGCCCGAATGCGGTGCTCACGAATGACCCGTATCCCCCTCATGGCGGAGAGACCCTGAAAGGCCCCGTGATCCGGAAGGGTGCCTCCATCGGTGCGAACGCAACGCTGCTTCCGGGTGTTGAAGTTGGTGAGGGTGCCCTTGTCGCAGCCGGTGCGGTTGTCACACGGGATGTGCCGCCGCGTATGCTTGCGGTTGGCTCTCCTGCCCGGTTTAAGGAACTGCCGGAGGGTGCGAGGCGATGATTCCGGTTGGACGGCCTGTTGTCGGAGACGAAGAGGTGGCTGCGGTGACTGAGGTGATCCGGTCCGGGATGCTTGCTCAGGGTGCGGTGGTGACGGCGTTTGAGGATGAGTTTGCAGCGTATTGCGGGGTTACTGAGGCGGTCGGCACAAATTCCGGTACGGCGGCGCTGCATGCGGTGATGCTTGCGCTCGGGATTTCCGCAGGGGACGAGGTGATTGTTCCCTCTTTTACGTTTATTGCGACAGCAACTGCGGTGAGTATGTGCGGTGCAACACCGGTGATGGTGGATGTGGACCCCCGGACGTATACCATCAGCCCGGATGAGGTGTCTGCACATATCACCTCTCAGACGAAGGCCGTGATTGGTGTGCACCTCTTTGGTCAGTCGTTTGATGTAACTCCGGTTTTGGATTGTTGCCGTGATCATGATCTGTTTTTGATTGAAGACTGTGCTCAGGCGCACGGTGCACGGTATAACGGCGTGAAAGTTGGAGGATTTGGTGAGGCCGGGTGCTTCTCGTTTTACCCGACCAAAAACATGACCACCGGAGAGGGTGGCATGGTCACGACCGATGATCCTGAACTTGCCGCACGGGTTCGGCGGTTGATCAATCACGGTCAGAGTGATAAGTACCTTCATACGGAACTTGGGTTTAATCTGCGGATGAGTAACCTGAATGCCGCCATCGGCCGGGTGCAGTTAGCGAAACTTGACGGGTTTAATGCACAGAGGCAAAAGAATGCTGCGTATTATAATACGCATCTGAAATGTACGGGTCTTTCCACGCCGTACTGCCGGGATGATTCTGTGCACGTCTACCACCAGTATGTGGTGGAAGTGAAAGACGACTTTGCGATGGACCGTGAGGCCTTTATGGCCTTTTTGCAGGAGAAAGAGATTGGGTCTGCGGTGCACTACCCGATGCCGGTGCATATGCAGCCGTTATACCGTGATTCGGCGCGTGAGGTTTGTTGTCCGGTGTCTGAAATGCTTTCTAAACAGGTGCTGAGTCTACCGGTGCATCCGGGTGTGACGACTGACGATTGTGCGTATATCTGTGATATCATAAATGAGGTTGAGTGAAAATGGATGTTGGTGTCATTGGTGTGGGTACCATGGGGCAGAATCATGCCCGTGTTTACTCGGAGCTGAAGTCGGTTGATTCGGTGCAGGTCTTTGATCTGAATGAGACTGCGGCACAGACGGTTGCCGCAAGAAATGAGATTGAGTGTGCCCCGTCGATGGATGCACTTTTGCGCTCAGTGGATGCGGTGAGTCTGTGTGTGCCGAAGCCGTAACATTTTAAAAAGGCGAAAGAGATTCTTGAAACCGGGGTGCAAGTGATGATTGAGAAGCCCATATGTCTGACGTCACTTGAAGCAGAGACGTTGATTGGGCTGATTCCGGATGATCTCATCGTGGGTGTCGGGCATATCGAGCGGTTTAATCCGATCATTGCTGAGATTCAGCGGATTGTAAAGGATCCTCTCTATGTAGAGATCAAACGCCACAATCCTGCCTCGGCACGGGTGACCGGGAGTTCCGTTGTTGAAGATTTAATGATTCATGATATTGATATTGTCTTTAACGCACTCTTTTGCGGCGAATCTAATGTCAGGTCTGTTGGGGAATCTAACGACGGATCTAGCGGTGGATCTAGCGGTGGATCTAGCGGTGGATCTAGCTGCGAGTTTACCGGTGAGTATGCCATGCAGTCGGTTTGCACGTTTGATGTGTGTGGGGCGTTGTTCCGGTTTGACCAGACACCGGTGTACCTTTCGGCAAGCCGGAAGTCTTCCAAGAAGATTCGTATAATCCACATTGAAGAAGAGGAATTCACGATTCAGGGCGACTTTATGACGCAGGAAATCCATGTGTACAGGAAGCCTGAGCTCTATGGTGTGGTAGAGCAGCGGTATGTGCAGGACAATATCATCGAGAAGGTGATGGTCGGAAAGGTTGAGCCTCTGAAGACTGAGCTGAGCACATTTATTGACTGTGTTAAGAAAGGGAATCCGTTCCCCGTTACGCCGGAACAGGGTCTTTCGAATGTGCGGGTCTGTGAAGAGATAAAACGCGGGTTGATCTGAGGGTGCATTCAGGGGTCATAGCATGAATATCATTTCCCCTGTTTCATCTCATCCATCATTTGCACGAAATATACGAAATA
>CAZBYH010000200.1:0-3360 GCA_964496155.1 uncultured Methanoculleus sp. | reverse complement strand
ATCATGGACCTATTACTTTGGAGATGGACAAGCCTCATACGAGCAGAACCCGAGACATACCTACACAAAACCGGGTACATACTCCGTCACCCTCAGAGCGATCAACGCAGAGGGTATGGACATTAAGGGTAAACCAGGATTCATTACTGTCACTTAGGCTGTTTTTCGTTCAAACAACAGCTTTTACCAATTTTTTCATTGAATGACATTCCTCTGATTACCATCAGTAACTTCTGTTTTTGAAGCAGACGATGTTTTTCATCTCTTTTTTTCATGTCATTTCTGATCTTCGTGAATCCTGGTTAAAGCCTTCAATACCATTTATTCGCTGTTTTTTTGTATAATCAGCCTCTGGTATCTATGTGGTAATTTCAATGGAAAGAAGGAGTTTTTGAAGGATATCTGTTCCTTTAATGATGTTGTACCGGGATTATACGTGCGAATGTCTCCCCGGATGAAGGACACAAAAAAAGAGGGTAATTATTCCTCTGTTCCGGTATAGATTGCCAGTGCGTCCTCAACGGAGGCGCCGTCAATCGTGAGTGCAGAAATAGCATTACACATCCGCACGGCTTCATCCAGAGGCTTCTGATGGATGTTTCGTCCGGTTGCATTCCCTGAGGTTTTGCCGGTGTGAAGCTGGTCAAAAAGCTGTTTAAGGAATGCTTCTCCGGAGACACTGGATCCGCCTGCACAGACAACCTTTGTTCTGCCGGCAGCCATTGTTACCTCTTTGAGCATATCAGCTGTTGACACGCCGTCTTTTTTTGGTGCATTGACTTTCACAAAGTCACTGCCCAGTGCCGCGGCAACACCGGTTGCTCCTGCAACAAGGTGAGGATCTTTTTCGTCAGCGACAGCTTTGCCCCGCGGATAGACCCAGAGAACGGTTAACAGACCATGAGCATGCGCCTCAGAAATGAGCTGTGCTGCCTCAGTGAGCATCCGTGCTTCTTCTTCACTCCCCAGATAGATGGTATACCCGATACCGGCAATATCAAGTCCTGTCCGGTTGCGCAGGTCAACAACCTGCTGAACGGTAAATATTTGCGGGCTATACGGGTCTTTTTGGGCGACCTTGACGAGGTGAGTCTTGGAGTTCATCTTGACAAGATACGGGATGTCGGGGTAGTCCATTGCATACCGGTTAATCAAACCCAACTGAGTCGCAAAGACACCGATTCTTGCTCCCTGTGCAATTCGGAAGAGGTGTTCGGGATCAGCGTCATCTTCTGCGATGCCCTCGCCATAGAAATCATCGTTCAGGTGCTCCACCTTCTGGTCGCCGGCAAAGAGCATCAGATTGCCTGAACCCTGCGTGACTAACAGATAATTATCGATATAGGTGGCTTTCGCTGATTCCGGTACATCGAGCGGAACCAGTACACTGCATTCATCAGTCATACCTCATGCTATTGTTTGAAAAATACTTATTGTTTGCCTGACACACCGGTATTTTCATACCGGAAAACGGTTCGGGCCGGGTTATGTGTACATGTCCGGGATTTTATTCCCCGTTCCCCTCTCCCATACGGCTGTCGCCGCAGGAGATGCACCAACAATTCTCCGGGCGGTGTTATACACACTGGGTGTCGTCCGGGGGTCTGTTTTGTCCAGCAGCCGCAACAAAATGGCAATCAATGGTGTCTGATGTTCTTTCTTCATCTGGTCAAGGTTGCCAAACACGGTAAGCATCGTGACGGTGCTGTACTCATTGACTGGTGCAAGTTTATCCAGAATTTCTTCGAACAGAGCTCTTCCTTCCGGTGTCTCAAGAGAGATCTTTTTGTTCTGGGCAAACCGGCCAAAGAGTGCCCGCTGGTCATTGGCCATCTGGAGACTGAAACTCTCAGAGGCTGCCGCATTGCGTATGAATTCAATATCCGCAGCAGATGCAATGCCTGCAAGGGAGCTAAGATATGTCTCCCAGGCGACCGGATTGTTCCGCGATTTTTCATAGAAATCATGGATGATGGCTGAACGATTTGCATAGCTGCTGTTTATGATATGCCCAAATGCCGTGACCCTGTCTGTTGCTGTCGTCCCTTCTCTGTACTGACGGATGAGGATCTCATGCACCTCAGGAGTGTCCAAAGCTGCGAGGAACATGAGTGCGGTGTTTTTCACCTGCCGCCGCTTCAGGCAAACAACATCCCCGGCGATTCCTCCCGGTGAGGGTTTGTCTGCTGCATACGCGGCATACACATCTGATATCAGAGCAACGTGCCGTTCTGCCGCAGCGTGTATCAGCCGTTTGCGAGCCTCGTAGAGATCCGTATAGCGATGTGCATACCGCTCGTCTCCGACGGCATCAAAGATGGTCAGAGCGAGTCCCCCTGCCTCTGAAAGAAGTGCTTCATCAGAGAAGAGGTCTCCAATAAGGTCGGTGAGGGCATAACTGACCGGTGCTTTGGTGTCTTCCATCAGGTGAATAATCTCTGTTTCACAGAGTCTCGTAAATGCCATAAAGCGCCCGATGATGTCATCATCCCATCTTGCCTGCAGGCACAGAGCCTTTGTGCCGGGATCATATTCAAGACGGCCGTAGAACGACGCACCACGGTTCAGGGAGACAAACGCCGGTTCATCCTGATCTTCAATGATAATGGTATGGTCTGGCGTATTCATCCGGAAACAGCCGGAAGCTGTTTTTTCATGGAAATGATTAAAGACCGCATAGGTGATCGGCACTTCCCACTCCTTGGTGTCTGTCCGCTCTTTTCGGTGAAATGAGAGTGTCAGGTTCTGATTGGTGGCATCATACTGGTCTGTGGCAATGATGACCGGATAACCGGTCTGCGTGAGCCATTGCTCTGCAAAATCAGCAAATTTTTGCCCGGATGCCTCTTCAATTGTCTGAATCCAGTCGTCACGGGAGGCGTTTATATGCTGGTATCTGGCATGATACCGGGCAAGACCTTCTGCAAATGCCTCTTGTCCGGTCATTATCTCGATCATCCAAACAAACTCCGGTGCCTTGACATAGGTGACTCCGGTAATAAGGTCATTCGGGTCATTGAATCCTTCGGGCTCAATGGGCAGGGCGCCTGCTCCGCCGTCAAAAAAGAGTGTGCCTCCCGCAGGTGAGAGCAGCGTGAGGACGGTATTGAGTCGGGTATAGTCTTCACCAAAGTGAAAGGCATGATAGGCATTTTCAATATGCACGGTCACCGCCTCATTCAGCCAGATCTCAAAGGGACTCGCGCCGGTCACTTCCGACCCGTTCAGGTTGTGATAGAATTCATGCACCTTGACCCGCATCAGGTATTCAAATGCACGGTCGGTTGCATCCGGAAACGGCAAAAGGCGGTTTGTGGTGATGGTGGTATTGCCCACATTCTCCATGCCGCCAAAATCAGA
>CAZBYH010000199.1:1204-3372 GCA_964496155.1 uncultured Methanoculleus sp. | reverse complement strand
TCTCTATTTCGCAGACCTATCCTGTCACCCCTGCTTTCTGCATTCTGTCAATCGTAAGGACGGACAATGCCAGTACGAAGATTAATACACCGTTTACGAGAAGGATTCCGGCAATAGCCATGCCCGGAACGATTCCCGGCAGAAACATTGATACTCCAAACCCGATCGAGACGAAATTCAGAATCGTCTGGGTAATGAACAGTTTTTTAAGAACAGGAGGCAGAGGGGCCTGTTCTGCCCCTCTCTTCCCGTGGCTTACAAGGGCCGGCCCGAAGCGCTTCAGGAGAAGAATCACACCTCCTGCAATGTTCAAAAATCCTATGAGCTCAGTCAGCATTCCGGTAAGAATTCCCGGGACCACACATGAGAATATTCCGGCTCCGGCAAATATAACTCCGATTCCCATAAGAAGCCATGATCGCTTGTATCCTCCGGCAGGCGTCTCTCCAAGCGCCATCATCTGGACTGCCATTACCACCATCAAAAGACCCAGCTGGCCGTCGGGGGAGAAGGGGATCATTCCCAGGTTTACCGGGATGAGCAGAAAGCCGAGGAGGAGGAGCAGAAATCCGACAGGAATTATTATTGCGACCTGAATGGGGATGGCCGCCTCGGAAAAAACCCGTGATCTTTTCCGGGATGATTCAGGCAGGGTTTTTCCCTCTTCCTGTGGATAGTAAATATTCGTTTTATGGATGCAATATGCAAGATAGAAGATGCACACCCCGTAGATCAAAAGAATTGCCGCGGTCAGTGTGTCTCTGGTGATCCCGGGAAGAAGTGTCACAAGCCCAAGCACTGCCGATATGATGTATACGAGTGCGCATGCAAGAGTCAGGTGCCGGAGGATTCCTGAAACATTTAGCCATTGTTTTGCTTTCTCCTCAGCAAGAAATAACTGAATGAGCAGTGAAATACCCCCGATAAACAACATGAGCCCCACCAGAATCCTCACGAAATCCGAAAGATAACCCGGGATGAAGCATGCCGTCATGCCGACTGCGGTGGTGCAGATTCCTATGATAATAACTAGCCACGACCGCCGGAAGTCACCGAAAGGGGTTCTTCCGAGTGCAATTATCTGTAGGGAGATAATGACCAGAAAGAGACCGTATGTGCTGTCCGGCGTGTATGGCAGTTCACCGGTATGGATTTTAAGCAAGAGTGTTCCGAAAATCAACATCAAAATTCCGAAGATAGAGAGAATTATGACCTCAAATGAGATGTCGCCGAAAAAGTCCTTATTTATTCCTCTATTGTTTCCGTTGTTATTGTTCAGTCCCAACCCTGTTGCCCCCTGTGCATCCCGCCACGTATCCCTGTCATATCCTTTGATGCATTATTTATCTGTAATTTCACTGAATAGTTATAATTTGTGGTTTAATTCTATCGTTTTTTGGTATTCCGGTATTTTTCGGTGAATCTGCCTGGATATGACTGTCTTATTCAACACAAGACAATTCCGGAAAACAGGGATTGGTTTTTCTACTTATAAAAAAACAATAAATTTATGTTTCAGGTGAAAAATGATTTCACATACCTGATGCCGGTTCATTTTGGGGGCAGCAAGTTTGATCCTGACAGAGTTATCCATCAGAAAACAACAACACTTGCAATGAGCTATGAGACTGACAGAAAACTTCTGGAACAGTATATTCCCAAAGAATTTGAATTGGTCTCCCCCGAAGTGCAGATTGGCTTTAGTAAATTCACAGAGATCGACTGGATGCAGGGGGGGCAATACAATCTTGTCAATGTCGCATCACCGGTCCGTTTCAGCGGCCAAAAGGACGAACTCGAAGGTTCATACACACTGGTTGTCTGGGAGAACAAGACTGCACCCATTCTTGGCGGTCGTGAACAGACGGGGATTCCCAAGATCTGTGCCGATATCGAGGATCTACATGTCTTAAAGCCGTATTACATGACAAATGCCAGCTACGAGGGGAATACATTCCTCAACCTGGATTTTGAAGCGGGAGAGGATATAACCGGCGCCGGACTGGATGCAATACGATCAGGGTTTTCATCGCTGAACACCATTGGGTGGAGATATATTCCGAAGGTCGGAGCGCCCGGTGCCGAACTGAGTCAGTTTGTTCTCTATCCGCAGGGCATGAACGTAGAGCGTGCGGTGGCCGGAAAGGGAAGCCTGAAATGGACGACTC
>CAZBYH010000199.1:0-1104 GCA_964496155.1 uncultured Methanoculleus sp. | reverse complement strand
AAAAAGATGCTGAATGAAAAAGATGAAGTTATCGAAAAAAGAGGAAATGTATGGTAGATTTGGATTATTACAAGGGCAGGATTTGCATCGTTACCGGTGCGAATTCGGGTATCGGATATGCGATCTCAAATGAGCTTTTGAAGAGGGGGGCGGTTGTTTATCTGGCCGGAAGAAGCGCGGATAAAATATCAAAGGCTGCGAAGGAGTTTTCTTCGTATGGGGATAATGTGCGAACGCTCATTATGGACATCACCAAACAGGAAGATGTCCAGAGAGGGATAGAGCATGTTGCAACTGAGGCCGGAAGGATAGATCTGTTGTTCAACAACGCCGGGGTCGGAGGAACGATTCCATTCGAGCAGGCGACGATTGATGACTGGAAGAAAATTATCGATACGAACATATGGAGTGTGATATACGGGGTTTCTGCTGCTGTTCCCCTGATGCTGAAACAGGGCAAAGGTCATATCGTGAACACATCCTCCATTGCCGGAATCGTTCCGCCTCCTTTCCAGTCGCTGTATTCGCTCACAAAATACGGTGTCACGGGAATGACCGAGTGCCTGAAGTACGAGTATGCGGACAAAGGTATCAAGTTCTCAACCATCTGCCCGGCAAACATTGCAACGCCTATCTTTAACAAGGGTATCGACGGCAAGTCCTACGGGGAGCTCAGGATTCCGGACGATGCATATCCTGCCGATAAGGCGGCATCACTGATCCTGGATCGGGTTTCGGAGAACAAGGGAATTATTATCGTTCCTGAAGAGCCCTACACTGATATGTGGCAGGGCTATGTTCTTGGAGAAAGCCTTGTTGAAGATGAACTATATCAGATGGCCCGGCAGAGAAGGGAAGCCTTTGAGAATGGCGGGACATACTTTTAACCTGATAATAACATCACATTTTTAGCAGGCCAGGATGACCAAAATCCTGTTTTTATTGACATCGGTAAACGTTCTTCTGAAACACGTCTGATAAAACATACTGATCTGTTCTGTACAACAACTAAAAAAGAGACACTGCACCGGTCTTTTTTCATTCGCCTGATACCGGGTGAAACCCTTACGTTTCAGGGCGGTTGGCCTGATTCAGATTATTGCC
>CAZBYH010000198.1:0-3384 GCA_964496155.1 uncultured Methanoculleus sp. | reverse complement strand
TCCTATCTTGACGGTGTCCTTGCCGGGCTGGGTAAAAATGATCCGGAGACCGAGAAGCAGATTGCAAACTACCGGTTCCGTGTTCTCTCCGGAAAGGAGGATAGGGCGGAGGGTGTGGTTCTGCCCGTACCGGAGCCTAAAGTCGCTCCTGAACCGGATGTACATACGGAAATACTGGTGCAATCAAACACGGACACCAGAGAAAAAGCACCATCTGCCGTTTCCGTACCTCCCGTTCCTGGAATAGCTGAAACCGGACTTTTCTGTTCGGACTGCGGCGTCACTATCTCTACACAGGAACACAAACTGGGTCGCCTCTTTGTGGACCGCCCTCTCTGCAAGGCATGCCTGCAAACCCTCCAGAAGACACAGCACTGATAATTTGCCGGGATGCAGTGTCAGTGGTGGATGAAAAGAACCCCCTATTTTTATATATCCCGCCGCAAGATTCTCTGGTATGAAAAAGAACCTGCTGATGTGGGATGAGTCAGTCTTTCAGGACATGGAGGTCTTTGAGTTTGACTTTGTCCCCGGGCAGTTCGATTTTCGTGATACACAGGAGCGGGAGCTTGCCTTCCAGATTCAGCCGGCTCTTCGCGGCGGGCGGCCCCTGAATGCCATTTGTCGCGGTCTGCCGGGGACCGGGAAGACCACCAGTATAAGAAAACTCTTCACTGAGATTGAGGAGCATACCCGAAAGATTGTGCCGGTGCATGTCAACTGCCAGAACGATAATACCAAATTTGCAATATTTTCCCAGATATTCCGGCGTCTCTCCGGGCACCATCCCCCGAGTTCGGGGACGTCGTTTAAACAGGTCTTTGATGGAGTCTGCCAACAGCTGGTAAAGGACAATACGGTTCTTCTGGTCTGTCTTGACGATGCGAATTACCTGATGTATGACAACGAGATCAACAAGGTGCTCTATACCCTCCTGCGGGCCCATGAGTCCTACCCGGGCACAAAAATCGGGGTGATAGCGGTGGTCTCCGATATGTCTGTCTACCTGATGAATTCGGTTGATGCACGGGTGGCATCGGTGTTTCAGCCAACAGATATCTATTTTCCGCCCTATGGCGAGGATGAGATCAAAGCGATTCTTTATCAGCGGGTGAAGCAGGGATTCTATCCGGGGGTTATTAGTGATGAGATGCTGACTCTCATCACCGAGCAGACGCTGAAAGGCGGGGATCTCCGGGTTGGTATCGATCTTCTGAAGCGGGCGGGTCTCAATGCGGAGAAGGATGCCCGCCGGAGTGTGGAGCGTGATGATGTCTGCCGTGCCTATGAGGTTTCGAAATATCTGCATCTTACGGCGACTATCAAGGCAATCCGCCCCGATGAGCGTGCGCTTCTGCGTCTGATTGCTGAACGTTCACGCGATGATGAGGAGATGGTTGCAGGAGCAGTGCACGAAGCGCTGAAAGCCACTTCAAAGAGGCTGGGCTATACCCGTTTCTATGAGATTATTACCAAATTTGACACCATGCGTCTTATCAATCTGCATTATCGGGAGGAGGGGCGTGGCAGGACTCGTCTTATCACGCTCAGGTATGATCCGGATCGTGTTATTGAAGTTATAGATAGCTACTGACTCTGACAATTGACAATACTTATCTATTTTGTTCAAACAATTAATTCATCAGGAGTTTAGTCTCATGATCAGCATTAATGAACTTGCATTTGAGCTCTTTGAAGAGCTTGCAGAATATCCGGAAGATTTCAACGCAATTTTCTCCCAGTTAGATAATGGAGCACGCATCGTTGACTGTGGTGTTAAGGCAAAAGGCGGTTATGCAGCGGGAAAGCGCTTTACTGAGATATGCATGGGTGGGCTTGCCGAGGTCTCATTCCGAATGGGTCAGATTAATCATGTTCCTATGCCCTTTATTGAAGTCAACACCGACTTCCCGGCAGTCGCATGCCTTGGTTCAATGATGGCAGGGTGGAGAATCACTCACGAGAAGTACTTCGCAATGGGTAGTGGCCCTGCCCGTGCCCTCTCCCATAATCCAAAGGAGATTTTCGAGCTCATTGAGTACGAGGACGATTTTGACTATGCAGTGATCTGCCTTGAGTCCGACACCCTCCCCAATGAAGCGGTTATGCAGAAGATTGCAGACGGATGCGATGTCGATGTTGCAAATGTCTGTGCTGTCGTTGCACCGACCGCATCGGTGGTCGGTTCCATTCAGGTCGCCGGCCGCTGTGTTGAGACTGCTGTCTACCGTCTTGAGCAGCTCAAATACGATCCAAAGAAGATCATCTGTGCATGCGGTTCAGCTCCGATTGCTCCGGTGAAGGCAGACTCCACCAAGGCAATGGGATGCACCAATGACGCCACCATCTACTACGGACAGATTAACCTGACCATCGATGGTGCTGACATCGCAGACTATGTCGACAAAATTCCGTCGAGCACCTCCCCTTCCTATGGAAAGCCATTCTACGACACATTCAAGGCAGCAAACTTCGACTTCTTTAAGATTGATCAGGGTCTCTTTGCACCAGCTGAAGTGACCATCAATGAGATCTCCGAAGGAAAGGTCTACCGCAGTGGTGCGGTTAACCCTGAAGTGACTCTCCAGTCCTTTGGGTACCTTTAAAAATATTCTTTTTTTCGGTTTCTGGTACCAGTTTGGTGTTTCTGTTCGATGATTTTGTTTAGTGTTTTTTGGTGTTTTTTTGGTATTTTTGTTGGTGGTTTTGCATGTCAGGGGGCAGGTTTCAGCCTGTCATCCCCTATTTCACGCTAATAATGCGAGGTATCCAAACCAGATGAACGCACCACAATGCAGAATGAGAAAGAATGGAACCAGCTTAAACTTCAGTTTCTGCGTTTTGTGCCGGAACTTGTGCATGCCTGCGTATGCCCCGAACGGCCCGAGAAATGCTGCGATGATGAGTGTATTCTCTGATGTGCGCCATGCGCTGTTCTCTGCCATGTGCTTGTCCCGTCCGTAGACAAGAAATGCGATGATGTTTATTGCGATATAGCATGCCGCAACGATGATGAGATAATTCATGGGGGGTGTTCCTTTTGTTTTTGGTTGGGGAAGGCGATGAGTATGGCCTGATCTGGGTAATTATCCTCTATTTCCCTTTTGATAGTTGTATGACGGCGCATCGTATAAATATTGCAGAAAGAAGAGTCTCATCAGCTGTAAGGCTACGCGAGGGAATGCAATAAGAAAATGGTGACGGTAAACGGGAAAGACGTCCGACGTCTGAAAGACATCTTTCTTTTGAAGAATTCACAAGGTTTAATATCTTTGAAAAAAATGAAGATAAGGCACAACGTGCACACGGGGCTTGTGGTCTAGCTGGTTATAATGCCGCCTTTACATGGCGGAGATCCCCGGTTCGAATCCGGGCAAGCCCATT
>CAZBYH010000197.1:0-3401 GCA_964496155.1 uncultured Methanoculleus sp. | reverse complement strand
CATCAACCATGTTGATGACGACAACTCCGGGCAGCTCGTACTCTGCAATCTGAAGCAGCAGATAGAGGTTACGTTCCAGATTTGATGCATTGAGAACAGGGATGACTACGTCAACATTACCTTCCAAGAGGTAACGGCGGACACTGATTTCTTCATCAGACGTTCCGTCAAGGGAGTATATTCCGGGAAAATCAACGAGTTCAACAATCTCCCGCTGGTAACAGACACTACCGGATGAAATGCCGACGGTGGTGCCGGGGAAATTACTGATCTCAACGCCAATCCCGGTCAGTTGGCTGAAGATCAGCGATTTACCTACATTGGGATTCCCAATGAGTGCGGCCTTCATTCAATGGGCTCCACAAAGACAGATGCCGCAATCTCCGGGCTGATTGCAATATCACTTCCTTTGATGCTAACGACGAGTGACCCATTTGAAAGCTTTCTCTGAATGGTGATCTCCTCGCCGGGGATAACGCCAATATCATTGAGGCGTCCCATCCGGCGGGGCCCCCGGATTAATGCAACACGAACCGTCTCTTTTTCCTTGTAGAATGAGAGTGATTTGAGATCACATGCCTTGGGGCAGGGGCGGTTACGTTTCTTCATGCACTTCCGTGGGCATGAAATGTATTGATCCAGTCTGCTGATGGTCTCGTTCGATGCTTCGTGCTCTATCCGGCAGGCTTGCTCTGAGGCAGTGTCCTGATCCATCCCCAGCATCTCGGTAAAGAAACATTCGAGTATTTTATGTTTTTTTAGGACACATTCAGCAGTTTTTTGTCCTTGTTCAGTCAGTCTGATGGCGTTATCGGGGCCACGAATAATATCTCCGGTATCTTCGAGTTGGTTCAGGTCATGGTGAACCGCATCCACACTCCGGTCAAATTTCCGGGAGAGAGACTGAAGCGTGTCCTCTCCGAGAGTATCAATCCTGTTTTCGAGAATCCATTCCAGATAATCCTCGTGAACTGAGGTTTGCATATATCGAAATACATTATGCTTCCATTTGCTAAAGACTATATCGGCCCAACAAAGGTGAGAGATATTTCAGGAAAGAATGCATCTTCGCAAAACGCGAGTACCATAGAGCTACTGGACCCCCCGTTTTACCTCAACCAGTTCGAGGAGGCATTTCGCTATATCATTGATGAATACCAGATTTCTCACCATGATATTGGGGTATTTGTTCCCTGTGCAATCAGAAAACCCTACAGCACGTCACCAAGCCACCTCATGTTTCATACCATACTTGATTCCGTGTATGACGCATCAGACACGTCCTATCATGTGGTGATATTTGGCACCTGCGGCACGGTGCCCGCTGAACTGGAATGCATGTACCCCTACGCGCAATATCATTACATGCTGGGCAAATGCATGAACGAGAGAATTCAAAGCGATTTTCTGAAGATAGAGACCTATCGCCTGAAAGAATTTCTCACGAAAACGGCAGACACCTACCAGGTACGGATTGCATACTGTATCGGCGCCTTTCGGAAGGCAATGGTTCGGGCGGTTGCCGAGACCGGCGCCAATATTCTGATCTATCCCACCGATTCAACGATACAGAAGATGTATGCAAAAGATTCCCCGTTTCCGGAGGGCAGTCTTTTCATGCAGGAATATGTTGATGAGTTTACCGAGGGGCTTTTGCGGGCGAAAGGGATGGTTGGTGCATCAGAGAAATAACTGCATGCATGGGGAACGGGGGGCATTCCCTTTCCCCTGCTCATCATCTCACTCGTTCTGGACTTCTGCTTTCAGTTTCTTGAGCTTATTTCGCAGCACAATTGCCCGTTCAAAATCAAGCCGTTCCGCCGCATCTTCCATCTCCGCCTCTATCTGAATAATGAGATTGGGGATTTCATACTTGGGAATGTGTTTGGTATCCTGAATCTCCACCTCTTTTTCCCGGATGGGCTTTTTGATGGTGACGGGGGTGATGCCATGCACCCGGTTGTATTCCATCTGCATCTCACGCCGCCTGCTGGTCTCTTCAATGGCATTTTTTATTGAATCCGTGATAGTATCGGCATACAAAACGACATGCGAATGATCGTTTCGTGCCGCTCGTCCGATGGTCTGGATGAGGCTTCGGGCATCCCTTAAAAAGCCCGCCTTATCCGCATCCAGAATACCAATGAAGCTCACCTCGGGAATATCAAGGCCTTCTCTAAGGAGATTGATGCCGACAAGCACATCAAAAATACCCAGACGGAGTTCACGGAGAATCTCGGTTCGTTCGATGGTATTTATTTCTGAGTGGAGATAGCGGGTTTTTATTCCCTTCTCTGCGAGGAACTCAGAGAGTTCTTCTGCAAGTTTTTTCGTCAGGGTGGTGATCAGTACCCGATCTCCTGCTGCGATGGTTTTTTTAATCTCTTCACATACGTCAGGAATCTGGGTATTGAGCGGACGGATACTGACTACCGGGTCAACAAGCCCGGTCGGACGGATGATCTGTTCAATGACTGCTGAGGAATGATCATTTTCATAGGGCCCCGGTGTCGCTGAAACGAATATCGCCGTCCTCATGTAGTCTTGAAATTCATCGAATTTCAGGGGCCGGTTGTCAAACGCAGAAGGCAGACGAAACCCGTATTCGACAAGGGACTTCTTCCGGGAAAAGTCTCCGTTGTACATCCCCCGCACCTGCGGGAGGGTCTGGTGACTCTCATCAATCACCATCAAAAAGTCATCCGGAAAATAATCCAGCAGACAGAATGGTTTCTCACCCTTTTGCCTATGATCAAAGAACCGGGAATAATTTTCAATCCCTTTGCAGTACCCGGTCTCCTCAATCATCTCGATGTCATACAGTGTCCGCTGGCGGAGCCGGTGCGCCTCAATGAGGCCCAGTGTGGGAAGAGTCGCTTCCAGCTCTTTTTGTATCTCAATAATTGCCGAGGCTTTCTCACTTTCGGGGATCACATAATGGCGGGCGGGATAGATGAAAAAATACGGAAGCACCTCTTTTTGGATATGAGTTATCTTATCAATCTCAGTGATCCTCTCAATCAAATCGCCAAAAAATTCAATCCTGATGATGTCCGGGCCATAACCGGGAATCAGATCAATGGTGTCCCCCTTTACCCGGAACCGTCCCGGTTGGAGTTCGATGTCATTCCGTTCAAACTGTATCTCAATCAGGCGGGTAAGGATGTCATTGCGTTTTACCCGGTCCCCCTGTGCCACCTCAAATCCCAGTCCTTCGAAATTCTCCGGGTTTCCCAGACCATAGATAGCAGATACCGATGCAATTACAATAACATCGTCACCGGAGAGAAGGGATGCCGTTGCGGCAAGACGCATCTGCTCAATTTTTGGGTTGATTGCTGCGTCCTTTTCGATATACATGTCCCTCTGGGGAATATAGGACTCCGGCTGATAGTAGTCAT